>JANMFP010000016.1:0-6084 GCA_031378135.1 Variovorax sp.
CAAGGCCATCGCAAGATTTGTTTGATTCCCGCCAGCGCCCACGGCACGAACCCAGCGAGTGCACAAATGGTCGGCATGCAAGTAGTGGTAGTGGCTTGCGACAGCCAAGGCAATGTGGACATGGTTGATATGCGGGCGAAATGCGAGCAACACAGCGCGAATCTCGCAGCCGTGATGATCACTTATCCATCCACCCACGGCGTGTTTGAAACCAGCGTGAAAGAGCTGTGCGCCTTGGTGCACGAGCATGGTGGCCGCGTGTATGTGGATGGCGCTAACATGAATGCGCTGGTCGGCGTGGCCGCACCGGGCGAATTTGGCGGCGATGTCTCGCACCTGAATTTGCACAAAACTTTTTGCATCCCGCACGGCGGAGGCGGCCCGGGCGTCGGCCCCGTTTGTGTGGTGGAAGACCTCGTGCCCTTCCTGCCCGGCCATGCCACCGGCGGGGTGCACACAAAAGGCGTAGGCGCAGTCAGCGCCGCCCCTTTGGGCAATGCCGCCGTGCTGCCGATCAGCTGGATGTATTGCCGCATGATGGGCGCCGATGGCTTGAAAGCGGCCACCGAAATTTCCATCCTCAGCGCCAACTACATCAGTGCCCGCCTCAAAGGCCACTTCCCGACGCTTTACGCTAGCGAAGAAGGCTACGTCGCGCATGAGTGCATCATCGATGTGCGCCCTTTGAAAGAATCCTGCGGCGTGAGCGCCGAAGACGTGGCCAAGCGCTTGATTGATTACGGCTTCCATGCGCCGACTCTCTCGTTCCCCGTGGCCGGCACGTTGATGATTGAGCCCACTGAGAGTGAAGATTTGGCCGAGATGGATCGCTTCATCAACGCCATGATCGCGATTCGCGCTGAGATCGCGGAAATCGAGCAAGGCCGGTGGTCGCAAGACGACAACCCGCTCAAGAACGCTCCGCATACTGCTCAAGCTGTCAGCAGCGACGAGTGGAAGCATGCTTATCCGCGCAGCGTGGCCAGCGCGACACTGAGCGCGAAAAATCACAGCAAATACTGGGCACCCGTGGGTCGCTTAGACAACGTGTATGGCGACCGCAATTTAAGCTGCAGCTGCATCCCCGTGAGCGATTACGCATAACTTGCGGCATGATAGCCAGCGCCATCACAGTCCGCCGCGTTAACTACGCATTCGCCGTTGATGCGCAGGCGCTGCGCTTCATGCTCAATCACTACGCCTGCGATCCGATGGGTGGCGGGCAGCCGATTGCGCCAGCAGCACTTGAAAGGCTGTGCAGCGATTTGGCCGCACGGACATTTGCCTTCAGCTTCATTGCATGGAATGCCGCAGACGAGCCCGTTGGTTTGGCCAATTGCTTCGACGGCTACAGCACCTTCAAAGCCCAGCCGCTGATCAACATCCACGACATCGTCGTACACGAGAGTGCTCGCGGCCAAGGCGTAGCCCAAGCGCTGATGCAAGCCGTTCAAGAGGAAGGCAAAGCTCGCAAGGCCTGCAAGATCACGCTCGAAGTGCTCACCGGCAATGCAGTCGCAATGAAGAGCTATGAACGCTTCGGGTTCGCACCCTATGCGCTTGATCCGAAGGCCGGCACAGCCACCTTCATGCAGAAGTGGCTATAAGCTCTCTACTTCACAGTCACGCGCATCTCAAAGCGCAAACTGCTCTGCTCGCTTGTTGAGCTGCGAGACAGTACACCGTTGTTCATGCTGCTTTGCGATTCTTCCATTTGCGCAATCGTGATCCATTCGTTGATGTAAACGGGCAAGGTAGTTGACACTTTGGTTTGCCGCGCACCTTGCACCAGCATCGTACTGATTTCTACTTCAGCCACATCGTCGCCATACCAAAGCGGGCGAGCCGAGAAGCCACTGTTGCGATCAATCAGCACAGCACTGGGCACTAAATTCACCGCATCTTTGTAAATCAACACCTGCACGACTCGCAACGGCACAGTTTGCCCAGGCGAGAAGCTCACACTGCGGCCATTGAGCACAAGCGCTTGCTGCTGCAAGCTTCGATTCTGCACACCGCGGCTTCGATCGATGCCTATGCCAACTTCACCACGAGAGCTACGCGGCTGCACAATCACGCGGCCTTGCGCATCAACGCTGCTGCGCTGTGCATCAAGGTTTCCAATCTGGCGAATTTCAATGTGCAGATTACGCAGCGGCAACGCAGTGGGATTGGCTTGCGCTTCTATTGGAGCCTGTGTGCGTGCTTGCACTTGGCTAACTATGAATTCAGGAGCACTCTGCACAGTATTTATGCCGGCTACAGCCCCAAAAGGCTCTAAAAACAAGCTAAAAAAAGCGATCAGAGCACAGCGGCGCATATGTCAACGCTCATCAAAGCTGCCGCGCACTAAACGTATCGCAGCTCTTGATATTGCCCGTTTGAATGCCTTGATTGAACCAACGCATGCGCTGTTGGCTTGTGCCATGCGTGAAGCTGTCGGGCACGATGCGGCCTTGGCTTTTTTGTTGCAGCGCATCGTCACCGATTTGCTGAGCAGCATTCATAGCTTCTTCGATATCGCCTTTTTCTAACCACTGCTTACCCTGCGCAGCGTATTTTTTCTGTGTGTGATGCGCCCACACGCCAGCGTAGCAATCGGCTTGTAGCTCCAAACGCACAGACATCTGGTTTTGCTCGCGCTCAGAAATTTTTCCACGCATCGCATCGACTTTGCCGCTCGTGCCCAGCACATTTTGCACATGGTGGCCCACTTCATGTGCGATCACATAAGCCTGCGCAAAATCGCCCGGCGCACCCAGCTTGTTTTTCATCGTCTCGTAAAAGCTCAAATCGATATACACCTTTCGATCTGCCGGGCAGTAAAACGGGCCCATCGCTGCCTGGCCTGCGCCGCAAGCCGTGCGCGTTTGGCCACGAAAGAGTTCGAGCTTGGGGTTGGGATACTGCGCGCCTGCTTGTTTGAAAATCTCGCCCCATACATCTTCTGTATCGGCCAGCACCGTGCCCACCATGGAAGCCATTGCATCATCTTTCGGCGGGCGCTTTGCAGGCTGCTGCTGCACTTGCGGCGCCATCTCACTGCCGCCGCCTAAGATTCCCAACACCGTCATCGGATTGATACCAAATATCCAACCCGCAATGAGCGCAATCACGATGGTTCCAAAACCAATGCCGCGCCCGCCTCCCATGCGAAAGCCACCTCCGCTACCTCCACTGCCAGCTGCTTGATCGCGACGATCTTCAACGTTTTCTGATTGGCGATTGCCTTCCCATTTCATGGTGCACTCCAGATGATGTACACCTCATCGTACACTGCCTGATCGGTCAAGCGCACGCTTATTCTTTATTCTTGAAACAAAGCGAAGACGCGCATCGCACATTCCAGCCAAGCGTCGCAAGTGCTTGCACTTTAGGAGCCGACAAGTTGTACGCTTCAAAACAACGCAAATGTGATTCAATGGAAAACATGCCGGTCGCATCAGCACTCAAGACTCAAGTGATCAATTCATAAAAATGCCGAAAACACTTTTACTCACTGGCTTTGAGCCCTTCGGAGACGATCCGGGCTCTCTTAGCCTCAATCCAAGCGGTGTACTCGCTAAAGCACTTCATGGCGCAGAAATCGGTGTGTGGCGAGTGGCGGGGGAAATACTGCCTTGTGAATATGGCCGCTCAGCACGCGTGCTCAAAACACTCATGGGCGAATACGAGCCGCAAGCTGTTCTCTGCCTCGGCCAGGCCGGAGGCCGCCATGCCATCAGCATTGAGCGCATTGCCATCAATTGGGATGAAGCAGCTCTCGCCGACAATGCTGGCGTGTTGCGCACCGGCCAACCCATCCTCAAAACCGCGCCCGCCGCCTATTTCAGCACGCTGCCGATTCATGCCTTGCGCGATGCCTTGCTTGCGCACAGCATCCCAGCCGAACTCTCCAGCAGCGCCGGGCATTTCGTTTGCAATCATGTTTTCTTCTCGCTCATGCATGCATGGCGCAGCAAAAAAATACAAGCAGGTTTTGTGCATGTTCCCTATTTACCCGAGCAAGCGCTCAACAGTGAACATACCGCCAGCATGCCGCTAGCTCAGATGATGCAAGCCTGCGAAATTTTGATTCAAAACATCGAGTGATTTTCAAATGCCTGCGTTGCCCGCCAAACGATTGTCGTGTGGCAAGATGGACAGGACGACAGCCTTTAGACAATATGAACATCTCGCAAGACCATCAACAAACCTCCACAGCCAACTCCGCCAACTTCATGATGACGACTTGGGACTGGCTTAAACTCGGTTTTCGTTTGGCGGCCTTCATGCCTGCCCAGCCATCGGAGGCACGAGGCCACTCAACTGGCATAACGGCTTGGCAGTTCGGTGGCCTCGCCTCGTTGGTCGTCCTCATCAGTTTATCTTTGCAACGCTTGGCGATGGTGGGAGGAGTGGATTTTTATCCCCAAGGCGCGGCGCTGCAGTGGATTCCTTTTGCACTCAGTGCCTTACTGCTTTGGTTGGCTTTAGACCAACAAACTCCTATCAATAGCATGGCAAATAAGGTGGGCACCGCGCTAGGCCTTCTGATGGTGAGTGCTGTCGTGTGGGGGCTGCCACTGAGCGTATTCAGCCTGATCTACGCACATCTTCCTTCTGGCTATTTCAAACAGAGTATCGCTAGCTTTTGGACTGCGCTTTATTGGATCACTTTAGCCTGGGGCAGTGTCGCTAGCCTGCGGGTCTATCACTGGCTTGGCATGCCAGTGCGCCGCGCATTTGTGCTTTGCTTCGTCTCTCTTGGCATGTCTGTGATGGTGCAAAGCTATTGGTATGCCACAGCATGGCAAACGAATGGCGATGATTCAGCCAACTCGCAGCCGCGCTTTGTGCTTAATCAGGAGCAGTTTGAAACGCAAGCCAATCTGCTGGCTCAGCAAACAAGCTCACTTGCCGCGCAAATCTCTGGCAAGCGCGATGTTTATGCAGTCATGTATGCGCCCTATGCTTCAGAAAATGTCTTTATGCATGAGGCCAAGATGGTGCAAGAGGTCTTGGAAAAACGCTTTGGCAGCACAGCTCGCATCATCACGCTCATCAACAATCCCACCACCACTTCAACACACGCTTGGGCGACTCCGCTCAACCTCCAACGCAGCCTCCAAGCCATCGGCAAACTGGCTGATCCCGAGGAAGATGTGGTGCTGGTTTATGCCACCTCACACGGCGCCAGCAATTTCAAGCTAGCGAGCAGCCATTGGCCTTTGCAAATAGAAGATCTCTCGCCTGCCAAGCTCGCCGACATGCTCAATCAAGCGGGCATTAAAAATCGCATCGTTGCCGTCTCGGCTTGCTATTCAGGCGGTTGGATCGAGCCATTGAAATCAGACCATAGTTTGGTGATGACTGCGGCTGACGCGAACAACACATCTTTTGGCTGCGGCAAACTCTCTGAGCTCACCTATTTTGGTCGCGCTGTTTTTGATGAGAACTTGCGCAATACCACGCGATCCTTTGAGGAGGCATTTAAAACTGCTGTCCCTGTGATCAAACAGCGTGAAGATCAAGGCGGTAAGACGGATGGATTTTCCAATCCTCAAATCCATGTTGGCTCCGCTATTCGCCCCGTCTTGGCTGAACTAGAAAAACAAACCCCATGAAAAAAGACCAGATTGAACCCTTCTTCGCCACGCTCAAAGCCGCCAATCCGCAGCCCAATACCGAGCTGGAATACACCAGTGTGTTTGAGCTCTTGGCAGCCGTGTTGCTCTCCGCGCAAGCCACCGATGTGGGCGTTAACAAAGCAACGCGAAAGCTCTTTCCTGTGGCCAACACGCCGCAAGCCATTGCAGATTTGGGTTTGACGCGCTTGGAGAGTTACGTTAAAACCATCGGCCTCTTTCGCAGCAAAGCCAAGCACTTGATGGAGACTTGCCACATCTTGGTGAATCAGCATGGTGGCATCGTTCCGCGCACCCGCGATGAGCTGGAGGCGCTGCCCGGTGTAGGCCGCAAGACGGCCAATGTCGTGCTCAACGTGGCTTTTGGCCAACCCACGATGGCTGTGGACACACACATTTTTCGGTTAAGCAATCGCACAGGCTTGGCGCCGGGCAAGAATCCGCTGCAAGTGGAGGC
>JANMFP010000071.1:0-3888 GCA_031378135.1 Variovorax sp.
TTGGTGGAGCGAGGCGGTCCTGAAAAAGGCGTACCGAGGGTGATCACGCAGCGCACGAGATCAGGCAGCTCTTTCGCGATCTCGCGCGCATACACGCCACCTAAGCTCCAGCCGACCAAGCTCACTTTGCGGCCAGATGCAATGTGCGCTTCCTGCACCCTATTTTTGATGGCACTCAGCACGCCAGCGCGCGGCCCAAAATTATTGCCTTGTTGCCAACCAGACACCTCGTACCCCAGGCTTTGAAGATACTTGCGCAATGGAAAGGTGGAGGTATCGTTCGCCGCCAAGCCCGGGAAGACGATCACAGCGTGGCCATCGCCCGCGGGCGCTTTTTGCAAGGCGGGCCAAGCAGGCAAGACCGCACCGAACTCCCAAAACGCGCGCAATTCCAAGGCCAGCAGACCCATGCCGGGCGCGGCTAGCGCATCGTGGCCATAGGAAGCTTCCGGTGCAGGGCTGGTTGGGGATGTTGGCGTACTTTTTCTCATGAGCAGGGTTGGCCAGAGCGAACTGAGGAGTGAAATCAAGTGACATTGTCTAGGATATGCCACACCAAAACAGGGCCTCGCGCCCATGCAAAGCAGAACTAGAGCGATTACACGTACTTTTCGTCACATGTGAGACGGCTAGCTTCGTGGTTTTCCCTTGCGTGATGATGGAAGTGTTGATTTTTTGAAAGTACGCAGACTTTTCTAATGCTTGCCGCAATGCTAGGCATAATATTAAAGTTAACGTTTTGATGATAAATATTGTGCTTGTTGAATCAGAAATACTACAAATTGCTCAGTTGCTTCGCAGCAGCTCAGCTTTTTACGGCATGCCCGAGAAGATCGCAAAAAGGCTTGCAGTATTGATGAGCATGCGCGAATTCAAGCCTGGCGATCACCTGACCAGCGAAGGGCAACCCAATGCCGGGCATTTGATGATCGTCGTCTCGGGCGAGGCAGAAATATCGAGCAGCCATACGCAAAAGGGTGGCCATTTGGTGCATCGCTTGGCTCAGCCGGGGCACATCATCGGCGAGGTGGGCTTTATCGATGGGCAAGCGCATTCAGCGACGTGCGAAGCGCTCTGCCTGACACGCGCGGCCGTGCTGAACCGCGATGATTTCATGAAGATGTTTGACACTGATGCGCTGTCTGCCGCGCAATTGATGGCAGGCCTCTTGCGTTTGCTGGCACGGCGCATTCGCCACGCCAACGGCCACATGATTGCGCAGGATCATCAGATCCTGCAACTGCAAACTGAGCTGCTCATGCTGCAAGAGGCCAAGCCTTTGCGCGCGGCCAAGCAGTCCAGCGTTTAGCTTGCCTTTCGCATGCCAATGCTCCTCATTCAGGAGCGCTTCGCGCAGAGTTTATGCCGGGCACAGTAGTAAAACTAAAGAATTAATGGCTAAATAATTTGATAGGCTCGTTCACGAATCAATTTGGGCTGGCTATCATTGCGCTTACGACAACACCAACAAAAATGAGGAGCTAGCGATGCAAGAAGCCTATTTTCAACTCAGCCGGCGCAGCTTTGTGGGAGCTGCGGGAGCCGGTGGATTTTTGCTCAGCGTGCATGAGCTTGTCGGGGCTAAGCCGGGCACGGCTTTGAATCCCGCCGCGCTGGCGCATCCCGCGCCGCATGCGCATCTCAAAGCATCGCAGGCTTGGTCTGGCGCACCGGGGAAAGCACGCTATCGCATTGAGGGTATGGCCAAAGTGACCGGGCAGAAAATTTATGCGCGGGATTTTCGAGCCAAAGATATGCCCGGCTGGCATGCGAAAGAGCGAGTGGCGATGATTTTGCGGGCACAAGATGCTTCGCGTTTGTACACAGGCATCAATCTCAGCATGCTGCCTGCCGATTTGCAGCCTATGCGCGTGATTGAGCAGCCCGATTTGATCCGCCTCAATCTGAACTTGCCCTTTTCCATGTGCCCACCTTCGAGCACGCCACTGCCGGAAAACGGCTTGTGCTCGCCAGACCAAACCCAACTCAAGCAACTCTTGCTCACGCCGGGCACGCAAGCGCAGTTTTACGGCCAGCCTGTGGCGATTTTGATTTTTAAGGATTGGCAGCAGTTCAGAGCGGCCAAGCGCATCCTGCAATTCAACCCGCAAGTGGTGAGCTATGGTGCTGCGCCGCCTGTGGCCAAGTTTGTGCCTTACACGCCGGTGAATTACCTCACACGCTACGAAGGAGCGGGCGCGCCAAGCTTCTCACAAGTGCAACTAGGCGCTGAATCTAATCCCCATCTGCCCGATAGCAACACCCAGCCTTACAACACGCGGGCGGCACAGGCGCGCAATTTGATCCATCAAAGCTTGGCGAACCCAAATTACAAGACCACGAGCGGCACCTATGCCACGCAAGTGCTCGATCCCATGTTTATGGAGCCCGAGGCGGGGCTGGCTTGGCTGGATCGCAGCAGCGCGACGATGCATTTGGTGCTTGGCACACAAGCGACGAATGGGGATGTGAGCGATGTGGCTGCGATGTTCAAGGACAGCCCATCGCCGGCGACAGTGAAAAATGTGTCGCTGTATTCCTGCTATCCCGGCGGTGGCTTTGGGGGCAGGGATGTTTCTACCTTTCCGCCACTTCTTGCTCTTGCAGCAGCGATGTCGGACTTGCCCGTGCGGATTGCGCAAGACCGCTATGAGCAATTTCAATCGGGCTTGAAGCAACTGGCCAGCAAGATCACGCACAGCCTCGCTGTGGATGCAAGCGGCAATTTCGTCGCCTTCAAAAGCCAGCAAAACCTGCCCTCGGGCGGCAACAACAATTACAGCCAATTCGTGGCCATGCTCACGGCTTATTGCGGCCTGTCGGGCTACAACATCCGCCAAGCTTATGTGGATGCGACGGCTCAGCCTTCTCTTGGCGTGATTGCAGGCTCGATGCGCGGCTTTGGCGGGCCGCAGGCGAGTTTTGCGGTGGAGAGTTTGGTCGATACGGTGGCGGTATCGCTCGGGCGCGATCCGATCAGCTTGCGTGAGCAAAACGTGCTGCGGCAAGGCGACCGCACGATCACCGGCGCGCCGCTGGTGCAGCCCACCACCTTGGCCGAGATTTGCCGCCTCGCTCGCGCGCATCCGCTATGGACGCAGCGCGCGCGCACGAAACAAGACAAAGCGCGGCTTGGCATCGCCTATGGCGTGGGCTTTGCGCTCGCTAACCAAGCTTATGGCACAGGCACGGATGGCGTGATGGCGGAAGTGTCCATTTCCCCAAGCGGAGAGCTCAGCGTGCGCAGCAATTGCGTGGATATGGGCAATGGCAGCGCGACCACCTTGGCCATCAGCACAGCGGGCTTTGCCGGCAACAATGCTGCGCAGGTGCAAATGGGCGATGTGGGCACATTCAATGCGCTCAAGATGACGACGCAGGCAGCCAGCACCCAGCCGCCCAACACTCAGCCAAATGCAAATCCATGGCTCAGCGATCCGGCCTACACGGCATCGTTTTCAATGTCGTCCAGCGCATGCCTGACGGCTTTTCATCAGGTGCATGTGACGAGCCAAGCGACGCGTGCTTTATTCGATGCGGGGCTGTTGCCTGCGGCTGCCGCTTTGTGGAAAGTGCCGTTGGCTCAGGTGCAGGGCAATACGGCTTGGCAGGGTGGGCTGCTCACCTCGAGCAATTTACAGCCTTTGAGCATGAGTGCAATCGCTGCGCAGCTCTACACCATGGGTTTGCCCAAGGCGGCGATGGTGCATGGCCTGTATCAAGGCACATGGGTCAGCGCGAGCTACATGATCCAAGGCAGCAAGCGCCAAATGCCGATTGATGGGCTGGCTCTGCTGCCATCGGGCATGGGGCAAGAGTGGCAGGTGATCACGCGGCAAGATGTGATCCCGCCCTTGCCGAATGCGCATTTGTATGGCCGCAGCCTAT
>JANMFP010000086.1:0-1886 GCA_031378135.1 Variovorax sp.
CCTGCAAATGATTCTGGTTCGACTACGCAATATTGCAGCGCTGTACTGCTGCGCAAGCAAACCCATCTGGTCTCCGGGCTTTCATAGCTTTGGCCTTCATAGAGGTGAAGATGCTGGGCTTGCATGCACTCGGCGATCCAATGGATGAAGCTCAAGCTGGCTTGGCCTTGCACGATGTTGAGCTGGCTTTTGGCGCTGAGGTGCAAATAGATGCTTTGTTGTGCATCTAGGCTTTGAAGGCAAGGTGGTGAAAGAGCTTCTGACATGGTGTTTCTCCTTACTGAGGTGAGGGAAGTAAATACGTCCATGTTAGAAAAAAGCGCACTTTCAAAACATACACAACACCAAAGAGTTTTGAGCAGAACAGTGAAGCAATGCGGCATCTGTTCTGGTCTGAAAACTGGTTTTCTGTATCTGTTCTTGAGATAGTGTTTTCAGCCACAATGCAAATATGAGTGCATTGCCGCAGATTCCGCATCAAACGCCTGCACAGCCCATGTATCAGCAATTGGCCACGCATTACCGAAGCGCGATTGAAGCGGGTTCTCTCAAGGCTGGCGATCGCATGCCCAGCCTAAGAAATCTGATGCGTCAGCATCGCGTGAGCCTGTCCACGGCTTTGCAATTGAGCCGGCAGCTGGAAGACGAAGGCTGGTTGCAAGCCAAGCCGCGCTCGGGTTATTTTGTTCGCAAACCGCAGCGCCACAGCTTGGCGCGCGTGGCTGAGCCAGAAGCCGATGCGCGCCCTGATCCTGCGCAGTTTGTGGGGATTCATGAGCGGGTGTCGGAGTTCGTCATGCAGCGGCGTAGCCAGCGCATAGAGCTCAATTTTTCGGTGGCGCGATGCGCGCCTGAGCTGTACCCCACACAAGGCCTAAAACTCGCTGCCCAGCGCGCCTTGCGGCTGCATCCACAAATGTTTGCCATTCCTTGCTCGGCGCGTGGTGCGTTACCGCTGCGTAGCATCCTTGCTAAACGCGCCATGCTCGCGGGCATGCGTCTTTCGCCAGATGAGATTCAGATCACCAATGGCTGTAATGAAGCGCTCAATATCGCGCTACGTGCAGTTGCGCAGCCAGGCGATACGGTGGCCGTTGAATCGCCCACGTTTTATGGTTTGCTACAAATCTTAGAGAGCCTAGGCATGCGCGCGGTGGAGATTCCCACCAGCCCAGCAACTGGGATTTCTATTGAAGCGCTAGAGTTTGCGCTCAAGAGCTATCCGGACATCAAAGCGGTGGTGGTCGTGCCTCATCTGCAAAATCCGCTGGGTAGCATCATGCCGGAGGCACACAAGCGGAGATTGCTGCAACTCAGTGAGCAGCACGAAATTGCACTGATTGAAGACGATAGCTATAGCGAGCTGATGGATGAAGACATCATTCGAGCTCAAGTGCCGCGTGCGATCAAATCATGGGACGAGAGCGGCTGCGTGATTCATTGTGCATCGCTGCACAAAATTCTCTCACCCGGCCTGCGCTTGGGCTGGATCAGCGCAGGGCGCTGGCATGCGCGAGTGGAGATGCTCAAGTTTGCACAAACGCGAAATAATGATGAGTTGCCTCAGCTGGCCGTTGCAGACTTTATGGCCTCCAGCGCCTATGACCGGCATCTGCGGCACTTGCGCAGCCAGCTCAAAACTCAGCGTGAGCAAACTGCTGAAGCCATTGCGAGCTATTTCCCCCAAGGCACGTGTTTGAATATGCCCGCAGGCGGCTTGGCTTTGTGGGTGGAAATGCCCAAGCATATTTCTTCGCAAGCAGTCTTTGAAGCAGCCTTGAAAGAGCAAATTTTGGTAGCTCCCGGCGCATTGTTTTCCAACTCCAATGCCTTTGATCATTTTCTGCGGATCAACTGCGGCTGGCCTTGGAGCGAGAAGATTGATC
>JANMFP010000123.1:0-2524 GCA_031378135.1 Variovorax sp.
CGGCCAAGGCCTTTGGCATTCCGTTCACGCTGTCCACCATGAGCATTTGCTCGATGGAAGATGTGGCAGCGGCGACGAATCGGCATCCGTTTTGGTTTCAGGTCTATGTGTTGCGAGATCGTGATTTCATCGAGCGCCTGATTGACCGCGCCAAGGCAGCCAATTGCTCCGCGCTGCAAATCACGCTGGATCTGCAAATCCTCGGGCAGCGTCACAAAGACATTAAAAACGGCTTGTCAGCGCCCCCCAAACTCACCCTGCCCAACATTCTCAACATGATGACCAAGCCAAGCTGGTGCCTCGGCATGCTCGGGACGAGCCGCAGAGAGTTTGGCAATATTGTCGGCCACGTCAAAGGCGTGGACAACATGAGCAGCCTCTCCGCTTGGACGGCGCAGCAATTCGATCCGCGCCTCAATTGGGGCGATGTAGAGTGGATCAAAAAACGCTGGGGCGGCAAGATCATTTTGAAAGGCATTCAAGATGCCGAAGACGCGCGCCTCGCAGTGGACAGTGGCGCAGATGCCCTGATCGTCTCCAACCACGGCGGCCGCCAGCTCGATGGCGCACCATCTTCCATCACAGCGCTGCCTGCTATCGTGCAGGCCGTCGGCAAAGACATCGAAGTCTGGATGGATGGCGGCATCCGCTCCGGTCAGGACGTGCTCAAAGCCCGCGCCTTAGGCGCGCATGGCACATTGATTGGCCGTGCATGGCTGCATGGCCTCGGTGCAGCAGGCCAAGCCGGCGTCACGAAAGCGCTTGAGATCATCCACAAAGAGCTCGATTTGACAATGGCCTTCTGTGGGAAGACGGATATCAATACCGTCAATCAAAGCATTTTATTGCCAGGGACGTTCCCAGTCGCTTGAAGCCGCGATCACCAGCACGTCAAGCTTGCGTGATGTCGCCGGTGTCCGGCTCGCCAGTTGCTTTTCTACGCCGACGACGGCGTTTTTTAGGTGCGTCACTGGACTGTGCTTCTTCTCCATTTGCATGAGCCACTTCGCTAGGCAATTCACTAGATGCTGGTTGATTCATCCGAGGTACTTTTGAAGCTTTAACAATTTTCGGCGCAGCTCTTTGCTCTTCTCTCGCTTGTCTTGCCAAATCCTCCCGCCCCGCTTGATCAGCTTCAGAAAACTCCAGCCACCAATCGGCGAGGCTGATGGGTACTTCGCCCGTCTCAGCACGCAGCCGTAGAAAATCGTAGCCGGCTCTAAAACGAATGTGTTCGACCAAGCTGAAGACAGATCCGCTGGTGCGTTTGTCGAAGCGGGGTTGCATCATCCAGATTTCACGCATGTCGGCGGCGAGTTTGCCGCGGCCGCTCACGTCGCCAATGCGCGTGTTGAACACTTCATCAATCGCATCTTGCAGCGCGGGAAACGGATGCTCGTTGCGGGAGAGTTTTTTCGCCCAGAGCTCGCGCGCATCGCGCCAGAGCACGCAGGCCAGCAGGTAGCTGGGGCTCACGCCTTTGCCCTCGGCGATGCGTTTGTCGGTGTCTTGCAGCGCGGTGGTGATCATCGGCTCATCGGCGCGTTGCACGATCACATCGAGCAGCGGATAGATGCCTTTGGCCAAGCCCAACTCGCGTAGTACGGCGATGCTGGCCAGGCCATGGCCGGTTTGCAAGAGTTTGAGCATTTCATCGAACATGCGGCTTTGCGGCACGTCGTTCAGCAAATAAAGCATCTCCACCAAAGGCTTGGCCGTCTTAGGCTCGATCTTAAAACCGCTGGAGGCTAGCTTGGCCGCGAAGCGTGCAGCGCGCATCATGCGCACCGGGTCTTCGCGGTAACGCTCGGCAGGCTCGCCAATCATCTTGATGCGCTTTTTGCGAATGTCGTCAATGCCTTTGTGATAGTCCACCACCACCTGCGTTTCGGGGTCGTAATACATGGCGTTGATCGTGAAATCGCGGCGCGCTGCATCTTCTTCCATCGGGCCCCACACATTGTCGCGCAGCACGCGGCCACTGGCGTCCACCGCATGCTGCATCCCGACAAGCGCGGCCTTCGATGTTTTTTCGTTGCCGCTCACCTGCTCTGCGTCGGCGCTATCCAGATGCGCGCGGAAGGTGGAGACTTCAATCACCTCATGCTCGCGCCCACGGCCATACACCACATGCACAATGCGAAAACGCCGCCCGATGATGAAGGCGCGTTTGAACAAGCGCTTGACTTGCTCTGGCTCGGCATTGGTGGCCACATCAAAATCTTTGGGCCGCAAACCGAGCAGCAAATCGCGCACCGCGCCGCCCACGATGAAGGCCTCGTAGCCCGCATCTTTGAGCGTAGTGACGACTTCCCAGGCTTTCGCATCGACCAAATCACGCTGAATGCCATGCTCGGCTTGGGTGATGTCGATGCGTTTGCCAAATTTGGCTCTGGCTTGTTTGATGACGCGCGGCGCCATCAGCTTCTCGATGAATTTTTTAATCATGGAATAAATCTAAAATTTTCCAACCGCGCTCGATAGCCAAGGCGCGAAGTCGAGCATCAGGATTGGTGGCCACGGG
>JANMFP010000129.1:0-5472 GCA_031378135.1 Variovorax sp.
GTGCTTGTGCCGCCATTTGCTGATGAGGTAGGAATCTCCGTCCATGGGTTGCTGCCGGTTTTGCTGCCTTCTTGGCAAAGCTGGGTGACTTTGAACCAGGCTGGGCCAGCAGGTATAGCGGCGCGCCCGCGCAGGATGAACTCATCGTATTCGCTGTCTTTCAAAGCGAACTCGGGCGATTTGACGGCCCAAGTGATCTCGGTGATGTCTTCTGTGATTTGCTTGCCGTGGTTATCGTACGGCGTGGCAAGCTTTTCTGTTTTGGTAGCCAGCGTCCAGCCCGCTTTGGGCATGGGCTTTGCGCCTTGAAAACCCGCAGGGATTTGCACCCGTACCGCCGTGGTGGGCAAGCCTTCGCAGCCATGGCCAACGCGCAGCACGGCTTTGTAGCTCGTATTGGTTTCGACTTGCTGCTGCTCAAGGGTCACATGAGAAAAAGCGGGTATCGCCGGCGTAAAAATTGCACAGAGTGCTATGAATTTAAGAGTGTTTGAAAAAGACATGGTATTTCCTGAAATGATGTTGTGCTGCGAGAGATCGAGATGATCCACATGAGCACAAGAAAAACGAGCACCGCAAACCATCACTGACATGACAGCGATGGACAAGCGATGAGTTCAGGAAAAATCTGGTGGCCCGCGCGCGGGCAGAGGCGGGCGCGTGAGCGCAACGAGGATGCTGGCGGCTGTGCGCTGCGTGGCGTAGGCCAGAGGGTGAGGAGCTACAAAAGCAATCGCATCGGGCGGTGTAGCAGCGGGTGCGCACATGGCGCAATGCAGCAAATCACTGGTCTCTTCGCCATCAGCAGTTTGGCTCAGCAAGCGCATCGCGCCGTTGGTGCTGCAGAGCAATTCGATGCTACGTGGCGCGATCAAAGGAGATGCGTAGGCTGCAGCCATGCCGAGCAAAAAGCTGCAAACAGACAAGTGCCGCAGCAATGAGCTGCGTAACCAGTGAATGAAACTGAGTGCGGAATGTGGCACGAAAATAGAAAAAAGTAGGAATAAAAAACAAAAGCCACGCTAGGCGGACCTGCGTGGCTTGGTTTGCAGCTATGTGCAGCTATATGCGACCGAATCAATACATCTTCGGTGGCAATTGCATGCTGCGAACACGCTTGTAGTGGCGTTTGACAGCAGCAGACGCTTTGCGTTTGCGCACAGCGGTAGGCTTCTCATAGAACTCGCGTGCGCGCAGGTCGGTCAGAAGGCCAAGTTTCTCGATGGTGCGCTTGAAACGGCGCAGAGCCACTTCATAAGGCTCAGTATCTTTAACACGAATAAGTGTCATTGCAAATAATTTCCAAATTGCGAGCAGGTGATCAATCCGCTCTAAATATCCCGCCAAGGGTGTAAATGTTCGGCTGGCAGGTTTTACCGGTAAGCCTTAAATTATAACCCGGCTCTGCTTGCAGATCAAGCAGAGGTCAAACGCTTAGGAATCGGTACAAATTACGGAGCATGCCAGCCGTCGCACCCCAAATAAAGCGTTCTTTGCCTGCTTCCACATCTTGCCAAGGCATAGAAAACCATTCTCGGTGATGGCCTTCAAATTCAAACGCGTGCCGCGCATGGTTTGCTGGATTCATGAGGAAAGAGAGCGGCACTTCAAACACTTCGGCCACTTCCGCGGGATTGGCTTGCAGCTTGAAGCCAGGCTGCACGGCGGCGACAACGGGCGTGATGTGAAACGCCGTGCCCGTGGTGTAGCGCGGCAAGTTGCCCAGCACTTGCACATACGACGCAGGCAGGCCAATTTCTTCATGCGCTTCGCGCAGTGCGGCCTCATGCGCCGTCTCGCCCTCATCTAGCTTGCCGCCCGCAAATGCAATTTGGCCAGAATGGGTGGAAAGCGCATCGGAGCGCAAAGTGAGCAGCACGGCGGGGCCGCCGGCCGATTCAAGATGCATCACGATGGCAATGAGCACGGCGGCTTCACGCGGCTCTCGATCGGTAAACGGCGGCTCTTCGCGCACTTCAGGCTGCCACGCTGGTGGATTGGCGAAGCGTTTTTGTAACGCAGCAATTGTGAATTCGCTGGCAGACAGGGCTGGTAAATGCGCATCCCTAGATTTGATCGGCACGGTTTGCGGATCGAAATTTGGGATTTTGGTGAGTGGGACGAAGACGCTCATGTCGTGTGACGAATTAGGAAAGCAAGGAATTGAGTCGTCAATCAATTACTATTAAAATAATAGCACTAAGCACAGTAAATACGCCGGCTACATGCTGATTTAGGATTCAATTCATCAAAAAAGGCATGAAAAAACCGCCAAGCTTTCGCGTTGGCGGTCTCATTGTTGCATCGGGTCATCAACCCAATGCACCCACATTTATGCAGCTGCTTTTGGCGCGCTGCGTGTGAGTTTTTCTTTGATACGTGCGCTCTTACCGCTGCGATCACGCAAGTAGTACAACTTGGCACGACGCACATCACCACGGCGCTTAACTTCGATAGTGGCAATCAGCGGGGAGTAGGTTTGGAACGTACGCTCCACGCCTTCGCCGCTGGAGATTTTGCGCACGATGAAGTTGCTGTTCAAGCCGCGATTGCGCTTGGCAATCACCACGCCTTCGTAAGCCTGCACGCGTTTGCGTGTACCTTCAACCACGTTGACGTTCACAATGACGGTGTCGCCAGGGGCAAAAGAAGGAATGGTTTTGTTGAGACGCGCGATTTCTTCGTTCTCAAGTGTTTTAAGCAGATCCATAAGAGTCTTTCAACTGATTTCAGATCAATAACCGCTACACAAAGGGCGACAGGTTCACTCGATTTGCTTGAAATAAAGCACAGTGCGTCGCGGCGGACAGAGGATCAGAAAAGCTTTCTATTATAGCTTTTATCTGCTAGGGCCAATTCAAGCTCTATTTGTCAGCCGGCATTGACAACCTGGCTCAACCCAAGTCTGGGCGCTTGAGTTGCGTGATGCTTTGGCGTTGGGCTTCGCGCCATTTGCTGATCTCAGCATGATTCCCGCCCACCAGCACGGGCGGCACGGTTTGCCCGCGCCAGACTTCGGGGCGGGTGTAGTGCGGGTGATCGAGCAGGCCGCCAATCGAAGGATTGAAGCTGTCTTGAATATGGCTTTGATCGTCGCTGAGTACGCCAGGTTGCAGGCGGGCCACGGCATCGAGCAAGGCCATCGCCGGGATTTCACCGCCGGACAGCACGAAATCGCCGAGGCTGATTTGTTCGGTGACGAAAGTGTCGATGAAGCGTTGATCTAGGCCTTCGTAGCGGCCGCAGATCAGGATGGCGCCAGAATGATTGTCTGCTTTGGCAAAGCGCTCCACGATGGCATGTTTAAGCGGCTGGCCGATCGGGGAAAAAAGTACAACGGGGCAAGTGGGTATGCCAAGCGATGCGCGCTCGGTCTGAATGCTTTCCACGCAACGCGCCAGGGGCTCGGCCATCATCAACATGCCGGGGCCGCCGCCAAAGGGGCGATCATCAATGCGGCGGTAATTCCCATCTGCAAAATCACGCGGCTGGGTGAATTGCACATCGACCCATTTGCTGCCATCTTTTTGAGCTTCAAACGCACGGCGAATGATGCCGCTTTGCATCAAGGGCGTGAACAGCTCAGGAAACAGGGTGATGATGTCAAAGCGCATAGAAAGCGTATTTTTAGCTCAAATCCAAAGCATTCTAGCCATCTAGCCGGCGAATTGTCTGCGCACAGTGCTACTAAATAAATAGCGTAGCGCAATCAATAATCCAATTGCCAATCCACTGTGATCCGCTTGTTCTCAAGGCTCACGGCATCCACATACGCATCGACGAATGGAATCAAAGTCTCCAGTGCTTTGCCTTCATGCTCGCGCTCTGCAACGATCACGGCTTGCGGGCCAGTGGACATCAAATCTTTCACGATGCCCAGCGAGATGCCTTCGCGATTGACAACTTCACAGCCCAGCAAATCGACCCAGTAATACTCGTCTTTCGCGGCCTTGGGAAAGGATGCGCGTGAAATGAAAATGCGGCAGCTTTTGAGGAGCTCGGCGGTATTGCGGTCATCCACACCATCGGCTTGTGCGACAACGCCATCAGAATGTTCTTTCGCAGTGCGAATCTTGAAGAGCTGTGGCTTTTTAAACAATGGCTCTTTAGCCACGACACCAGCTCTGGGCTCTGGTGGCAACAAAATCCACTGAGAGCAAGAAAAAAGCGCCTCAGGGGAAGCGCTGTAGGGGATGATTTTGAACCACCCCTTGATGCCCCAAGCGTCGCCAATGCGGCCGACTTCGATGGCATCAGGTGGCAGCTCGGCTGGCTCAAGAAAGCCTAACGTTGCTGCCATAAGAATTTAGGCTTTTGCCTTGGCTTGGTTGATCAAACGCTCAACGGTTGGCGAGGCTTGCGCGCCCACGCTTTTCCAATACGTCATGCGGTCAGCAGCGATACGCAGGCCTTCTTCGCTAGCGGCGGCAATCGGGTTGTAAAAACCGATGCGCTCGATGAATTTGCCATCACGACGTGTGCGCTTGTCAGCCACGACGATGTTGTAGAAAGGACGGGCTTTGGCGCCGCTGCGAGAAAGTCGGATAACGACCATGATAAATTCCTTGTGTGGATAATCCACGAATGCTGAGCCGGGTGCTCGTGCTTGCAGCGTTTGAGACACGCGCTGTGGCCACCCGGCCAGCGACACGCTGCAAAGCCTTCCATTATAGCGCTATGAACACCACTGCCAGAATCTTGATCCGCCCTTCTACCGAGAACGACATTCCCGCCATCCAAGCCATTTATGCGCACCATGTGATGCACGGCACGGGCACATTTGAAACCGAGCCCCCCACAGTTGCCGACATGACGGCACGGCGTGCCGATGTTTTGGCCAAAAAGTTGCCTTATTTGGTGATTGAAACGGGTGGCGTGGTGCACGGTTTTGCTTATGCCAATTGGTTCAAACCCCGCGCAGCCTATCGCTTTAGCGTGGAAGATTCGATTTACATGGCACCTGATTCGGGCGGCAAAGGCTTGGGCAAATTGCTGTTGATTGAATTGCTCGCGCAATTAGAGCGTGGCGGCATCCGCAAAGCGATGGCGGTGATTGGCGATTCAGCCAATGCTGGCTCAATCGGCGTGCACAAAGCCTGCGGTTTCTCTCATGTGGGCGTGATGAAAAGCTGCGGCTGGAAGTTTGGCGCTTGGCGCGATATCGTTTTGATGGAAAAGACTTTAGGCGCTGGGGATACCACTTCTCCTGAATAATTCGCCCATGTTTAAGTCGAAAAACAAAACGCTGGCCGCATGGCTGGCCTTCATCGGTGGCCCGCTCGGGCTGCATCGTTTTTATTTGCATGGCATTTTTGATTGGATGGGATGGCTGCTGCCGATCCCCACTGCTCTTGGCATCTACGGTATTCAGCGTGTGCAGCAGATTGGGCAAGATGATCAGCTCAGCTGGCTCTTGATTCCTTTGCTCGGTTTTACGATCGCAGCTTGCGCTTTGACGGCTATTGTTTACGC
>JANMFP010000149.1:0-1612 GCA_031378135.1 Variovorax sp.
ATCTGGATCGCGCGAATCGCGTCTTGCGCTTTGAAAGGCCGCATCGAGACGACCATAGGCCCATGAAACACGCCAGCCGCTTCTGTGGCGATGTTGCTGCGATACATGGCCACATTGCGGTTTTGCTGAATGTGGCGCAAAGGCAAGCCAGCATCGAGCAATGCTTGCTCGAAGGAGAAAGAGCAACCAATGACGAAAGTCACAAAATCTTTGCGCCACAAGCCGCTGATGTCGGTGGGCTCATCAACCAACACACCATCGCGCCACACTCGGTAGCGTGGCACATCGCTGCAAATATCAATGTCTTGCCCCAAGGCGGGTAATTTGGCCTCACCCGGCTCGCTCACGGCCAGCAGCGGGCAAGGCTTGGGATTGCGATGGCAGAAGCGCAAAAAATCATGGGCCAGCGCTTCAGGCAAGATCACCACATTGCCTTGCACATGCCCATCGGCCAAGCCACTGGTGTGGCCCGTCCATTGGCCTTGGCGAATGGCATGGCGAGCAGCTTGCGCAGATAGCCCAGCGGGAAAGTCCAGAGCGTTCACATTAATTCCAAGATTGATTCAACATGAAATGGATTGTGAACATCAAGCAACTCCTAAGCAAACTCAAAATTTTTTGCTTAGCTCATCAATTTTTTCGATGATGATTCAGAAGAGGCCTAGAGACTAACCCTAGGAAATCTCGCTCGCTTTGAGCAAAGTTCAAACGCAACGCTCAAATAAAGGCTAGCGCAGATTTCAGCACCCCATCCACCAAACCCGTGGCCGGATCGCTGCGATAGCTTGCATGAATCGGAAGCGGCGGCAATTGCGCATTGCATTTGAGTACGCGCAGGCCCTGCACTTGCACGAAGCGCTCCGCAGCAGCCAACGGAAGTGTCGCCACACCGAAGCCGCCTTGTACCAGCTGCGCCATCGCAGAAATTGAAGAGATTGTGTGAATTTGCTTTTGCTCTACTTTCGCAAACCGCAGCGCATCCAGCAGCGCCACATGCGGCTGCGAGCCGCGCTGAAAGGTCAGCAGCTCGCCTTTGGCCAAATCTGCGAGCGTGTATGCCCTCTTTCGGTGCTGCGCCGCCTGCCCAACGAAACACATCGGCATCGCAGGCAACGCTTTGGTGCGCACACCTTCGCCGCCCGCAGGCAGCGCCGCGAACACAATATCCAGCGCCCCGCGCTGCACCTGATCCATCAGCACCGGCGTGGTCTCCACCGTGAGCTCCAGCTCCAGCCCAGGCTGCTCCACACGCAGCTTTTCAATCCACGGAATCAGCCAAGAATGCAACACCGATTCAATCGCACCGATGCGCAGTGAGGCAGCGAGCGCCATGCCCGAGCCCATCTCGGCTTTGACCTCGCGCTGTAATTCAAGGAGCTTTTGCGCATAGCTTACAAAGCGGCTTCCCGCCACCGTGAGGCGAAATTGCTTGTCGCGCCGATCAAGGAGCAACACGCCCAGCTCCTCTTCAAGTGCCGCCACGCGTGCGCTCATGGCAGATTGCGTCACGAACAGCTTTTCTGCTGCACGAGAGACGGATTTGAGCGTGGCCACCCAATAAAAAGCCTCGACGAAACGCAGGTTCATGCAACGCCTGCCTTCTTCGGGAATC
>JANMFP010000161.1:0-1527 GCA_031378135.1 Variovorax sp.
GATTGACTCGATTCGCGAGCAAATCGTGATGAGCTTGAACAGCTTCATCGGCCCCAAGCCGAATTTGCTGGACATCAATGCGGTCAACCCGCCGCTGCGCTTAGAGGTCGATCAGCCCGTGCTCGACTTTGCCGACATGGCAAAGATTCGTGACATTGCCCAGCACTCGCGAGGCAAGTTCAAAAGCTACACGCTCGATATTACCTACCCCGCCGCTTGGGGCCGAGAAGGCGTAGAAGCAAAGCTCGCTTCGCTCAATGCTGAAGCAGTGGATGCGATCAAGAGCGGCCACAACATTTTGATCGTGTCAGATCGCGCGATGGACAACGCACGCGTGCCCGTGCCCGCGCTGCTTGCAACCTCGTCGATTCATCAACATCTGGTGCGCGCAGGCCAGCGCTGTAATGCGGGCTTGGTGGTAGAGACAGGTAGTGCGAGAGAGACGCACCATTTCGCCCTGCTCGCAGGCTATGGCGCTGAAGCGATTCACCCGTATCTCGCGATGGAAACGGTCATTGAACTGACCAAGCACTTGCAGGATGTGGACGCCGACAAAGCGGTGTACAACTTTGTGAAAGCCGTGGGCAAAGGCCTGAACAAAGTGATGTCCAAAATGGGCATCTCCACCTACATGAGCTATTGCGGTTCGCAGATTTTTGAAGCCGTGGGCTTGGATCGCGCCTTCGTCGATAAATATTTCTACGGCACAGCCAGCCAAGTGGGCGGCATTGGGGTGTTTGAGATTGCAGAAGAATCCATTCGCGTGCATGCAGCCGCTTACGGCAGCGACCCTATTCTTGAAGGCATGCTGGAAGTCGGCGGCGAATACGCTTGGCGCGTGCGCGGTGAAGACCATATGTGGACGCCGGATGCAATCGCCAAGCTGCAACACGCCACCCGCGCCAACAACGCCGCCACGTACAAAGAATACGCGCAAATCATCAACGATCAAACCAAGCGGCATCTCACGCTGCGCGGCTTGTTTGAATTCAAGATTGATGCGAGCAAAGCCATCAACATTGATGAGGTCGAACCTGCCAAAGAAATCGTCAAACGCTTTGCCACGGGCGCGATGTCGCTCGGCTCGATCTCGACTGAGGCGCACACCACGCTCGCGATTGCGATGAACCGCATCGGGGGCAAGAGCAACACAGGCGAAGGCGGCGAAGATCCGCTGCGTTATCGCGCGGAGATGGATGCAGCGAAGCAACAAAACGCCACAAGCGGCGTGTTAGAAGGCAAAGGCAAGCGCTTCATTCCCGTGATCAAAGCAGGCGACAGCGTGGGCACGAGCCTTGGCGAAGGCCGCATCGTGGCCGATATTCCTTTGCAAGCGGGTGACAGCCTGCGCAGCAAGATCAAGCAAGTGGCCTCAGGCCGCTTTGGCGTGACGGCGGAGTATTTGGTCTCTGCCGATCAAATCCAGATCAAGATGGCGCAAGGCGCGAAGCCCGGCGAAGGCGGCCAGTTGCCCGGCGGCAAGGTGAGCGACTACATTGGCGCGCTGCGATACAGCGTGCCCGGTGT
>JANMFP010000166.1:0-8656 GCA_031378135.1 Variovorax sp.
TGCACCCAATGCACCCATTGCGAAGTGACAGCGCAGGCGTTGGGTGCAATGGTTTGGATGGAGGCAAGAAGCTGCGCAGTCTTGGGCGCGGGCAGAGCGCGGCTGCCGGGAAAGGTGGTGAGCATGGCTTAAATGGCGCAAAAAAAGCGCGTTATAAGCTTTGATTTTAAGGTTTAGGCCCAGCGCTGCTGTATACGCCTCAAATTGCGGAATGCGCAAAAGCAGTGGCTCAATCTGCACTGCTAAACTTTGCACTTAAAAACCGTTTTTGAGCCGCATTCAGCGCCATGTCTATTCAAGCACTTGCTGATTCTCTGGGGATCTCGATCTCAACCGTCTCGCGTGCGCTGAACGGCTACGCCGACGTGAGCGAGGCCACGCGAGGGCGCGTATTTGATGCGGCCAAGGCCATGAATTATTCGCCGCATCCATTGGCGCATCGGCTCGCCACCGGCAACACGGGCGCCGTGGCGATTTTGAACCCTCTGCGTTCGGGCAACGCGATTGATGGCAGCGCCGCGCTGTTGCATACGGGTGTGGTGCAGGTCTTGGGGGAGCAAAAATATTTCGTGCTTTCACTCACGCTGCCCACCGACGACAATGAGATGCCAGAGCTAGAGCGGCTGCTGGCGGCGCGCTTGGTCGATGCCGTGGTGCTCACGCGCATGCGCACGGATGACAGCCGTGTGCGTCTGCTGCAAAGCAGAAACATGCCTTTCGTCACGCATGGCCGCGCACTAGCTAACGCGCCGCATGCTTGGGTGGATATCGATCAAGTGGGCTCGACGGCGCAAGCCACGCATGCCTTGATCGCACTGGGGCATCGCCGCATTGCCTTCCTCAATGGCATGCCGCAAATGACGTTTGCCCACTTGCGCGAGCAAGGCTTTCGCCAAGCGCTGGAAGAGGCGAATATTGCGCCGACCGAGTGTCCGCTGCGCAATATGGATCTCACAGGCGCGGCCGGCAGGCAATGTGCAGCGCAGCTTTTGGAGCAAAGTGCCGAGCAGCGGCCCACAGCCTTCGTCTGCGCGAGCGATGCTTTGGCGCTTGGCGTGATCGCAGCGGTGCGCGAAGCGGGTTGGCAAGTGGGGCGAGATATATCGGTGCTTGGGCATGGCAACACCGAGGCTGGCCAGCTGAGCCATCCGCCGCTGGCCAGCGTGGAGCACGATCTCGTGCAGAGCGGCCGACATATTGCGCAGCATGTGCTGCGTCTGATCGCAGGCGAAGCAGCCGCGAACTTGCAGCATTTAGAAGCGCCTCGCCTGTTGCTCAGAGCCACCGTGGCGCAAGCCACGCAGCCGATGCAAGCTCGGCGATGAGTGCGTATCACGCCTGCGTCGATATCGGTGCGACGAAAATCGCCGTCTCATTGGCTGACCAGCAGTCTGTGGCCACGCGCACTCTGCATGCACGCCAGGTACAAGCCACAGCAAAAGAAGGGCTTCACAACGCATTGGCTCAGCAAGTGATTTTGATGATTCATCAGGCCTGCGATGCGCTGGGCATTCAGGCCTCGCAGATTGCAAGCGTCGGCATCTCTAGCTGCGGCCCTTTCGTGTTGAATCAGGGCATGATCGAGCTGGCTGCGCCTAATATTTGTGGTGGCCTAGCCGGCAAAGCGCGTGGCCTGCCTAACGAATGGCAGACCGCTTTGCTTCAAGCGCCGATGGCTGCCATCTTTCCCCATGTGCGCATAGAAAACGATTGCATTGGCGCTTTGGAGGCCGAGCGCCAATGGGGCGCGCTGCAAGGCATCCGAAACTGCGCTTACGTGACGTGGAGCACCGGCATCGGCATGGGCTTGTGTGTGGATGGTCATGTGCTGTGTGGCAAAAATGGCAATGCCGGCCACGCCGGGCATATGTTTGTGAGCGACAACACAGATGCGCTATGCGGCTGCGGCAACATCGGAGATCTCGAAGGCTTGGTGGCAGGCAATGCGATTGAGCGCCGATTCGGGCAAAGCGCTGCTACACTTTTCGGAGCAGCTCGCGCAGATTCTATACCGGCGAACCACCAAAATCATTCAAAAATCGAAGCTTTGTGCAGAGACATGGGCCGCGCCCTCTACAACCTCATCGTCACCCTTGATTTAGAGCGCATCAGCATCGGCGGCAGCGTGTTTTGGCACAACCAAGACATCATCTTGCCGCTGCTTCAGCGCGAAATCGCAGGCAAGTTGCCCTCGCTCACCGAGGGTTGCACTCTCGTGCCCGCTGGCTTGGGTTTGCAGGTGGGTGATTTTGGCGCTTTGGCTCTGACGCAGGTTTGACGCTTGATTTGAATGTCAAATAGCATGTGTGTACAGTGCTTAGATCGCTTTCAATAAAGAGGTTTTTATCATGCATCAAAGTTTTAACCGATGGTTTTTGCGTTTGAGCTGCTTGGCATCGTTGGTGATTTTGCAGGCCTGCGCGACATCACCTTACTCCAGCGAGAACAAAGCGCGAAGCGATGCTTTGCTTGATACGCAACTGACTGCGCTGACAAAAACCACAGAAGATGCACCCGCAAGACTCTTTGTACTGTCTGCCGCGCTACACGATCAATCGCGCGCCTTTCGCGGCGATGTTGATGCGTTTGCCAAAAAGATGAGTGAAATTCATCCGCGCGCTATGCACATTCGCTTGGCCAATCCAACGATCGGTCAAGCGGCTGATTTACCTTACGCGACCCGCGAGAACATCACCCGCGCAGTCAGTCATCTGGCTGGCGTGATGCGTCCAGTGGATCGAGCTGTGGTGATGCTCACCTCGCATGGCAACAAAGATCAGTTGGCTGTTCATGCGGGCGCGCAGGCCTATCCCATGATTTCCGGCGCCATCCTCAAAGATATGCTGAAACCCCTTGAGGGTTTTGATCACGGTGTCGTTATTTCAGCTTGCCATTCCGGCTCGCTTTTACCCAGTCTGCAACATGCCAACCGCTGGGTTTTAACGGCAGCCGCTGCAGACCGTGTCTCGTTCGGGTGTCAGTTCAACGGCACGCAGACCTACTATATGCAAGCGCTGCTGAACCAAACCATCTCAGCAACGACAACATTGCGCCAATTTCACGAAGGAGCCGTCAAAGGCGTCATCGAAAAAGAAACGCGCGATAAATTGAGTCCACATTCCAATCCGCAATGGCGAGCGCCCAGCAAATATGCGCCGCCTATCACGATGGCCCAGCTTCTGGGCTTGTAGAGCGGCACAACATTCGAGTTAGCTTGTCTTTTTCGCAGGCCGCTTCCAATTGTCAATCGACATTTGCTTGCCGCGTGCCACAGAAAGCGCACCTGGCGCAGTATCTTTCGTGATCGTCGAGCCTGCGCCGACTGTGCCGCCCGCACCAATTTTGACGGGAGCGACCAGCACGCAGTTGCTGCCGATATGCACGTCTGCTTCAATCACGGTGCGGTGTTTGTTCGCGCCATCGTAGTTTGCGGTGATGGAGCCGGCACCGTAATTGACGCGCTCGCCGACCGTGGCGTCGCCGAGATAGGCGAGATGGTTGGCCTTGGCGCCTTTGGCCAGCGTGGCGTTTTTCACTTCGACGAAATTGCCGATGTGGACTTCTTCACCGAGTTGCGCGCCGGGGCGCAGGCGTGCATAAGGTCCAATCAAAGCACCTGAGCCAACTGTGACTCCTGCTTGCCCGCCATTTGCATTGGAGTTGACGGCTTGCCCGCCATTTGCATTGGAGTTGACGGCTTGCCCGCCATTTGCATTGGAATTGACGGCTTGCCCGCCGTCAATGTGCGTGAACGGATGAATCACCGCGCCTGCACCAATCGCGCAATTCGCAATCACGCAATGTGCGCCGATGCTCACGTTGTCTGCGAGCTTCACCGAGCCTTCAAAAATGCAGCCCACATCGATGCTCACATCTTGCCCCACAAGCAAATCGCCACGCAGATCAAAGCGCGCCGCATCCATGATGTGCACACCTTGCTCCATCAAGCGATAGGCCGCACGCTTTTGATAGGCGCGCTCCAACTCTTGGAGCTGCACCGGGCTGTTCACCCCGGCCACTTGCAAGCCATCGGTCGTCTTCAGCGCAACGCAGCCCGTGCCATCCAGGGCGGCCATCTTCACGATGTCCGTCAAGTAATACTCGCCTTGGCTGTTGTTGTTCGTCAATTGACTGAGCCAGGTTTTGAGCTGAGCCGTGGGAGCGGCCATCACGCCGCTGTACCACTCCTGAATATCGCGCTGTGCGGGCGTGGCATCTTTGTGCTCCACGATGGCTTGTACTGCGTCGCCACCAACACCACCGTCACGCACGATGCGCCCATAGCCCGAAGGATCGCCATCTTGCACGGTGAGCAAGGCCAGCTGCTGGCCTGCGCAGGCCAGCGTCAAATCCAGCAAGGTTTGTACCTCGATCAAAGGCACATCGCCATTCAAGATCAAGGTCATCCCCTCATGGCCCAACTCTGGCACCGCTTGCTGCACGGCATGCCCCGTGCCCAATTGCGGCTCTTGCAGCACATTTTTTAGATCAAATGAGCCACTAGCCGGCATAAAGTCTGCACTGAACGCTATTACTTTAGGAGCATCATGGCCGGTGATCAAAATCATGCGGCGTGGCTTGAGTTGCGCTGCAGTAGCCAGCACATGCCCCAGCAAAGCGCGGCCAGCGAGTTTGTGCAACACTTTGGGCAGTTTGCTCTTCATGCGGGTGCCTTTGCCCGCAGCCATGATCACGATGTCTAAATTCATATCTGTCTTCCGTCTAGCTGGTTTGATTATCGCGGCTTCGCTGCTCACAGCTTGCAGCGCTGTGAAGCTGGTCTATGGCCAAGCGCCTGATTTGACCTATTGGTGGGCAGATGGGTATTTCGATTTCAACGAACAGCAAACGCCCAAGGTGCGCGATGAGCTTGCCAAACTCTTTGCTTGGCACCGCGCCACAGAGCTGCCTAAAACGGCGGATTTACTGGCGCAGGCGGCGCAGCTGATGCAAGGCGAGGTGAGTGGGGCGCAGGCTTGCCGCATGTATGCCCAAGCGCGCGTCTTGATCGATAACGTGACGAATCAAGCCAGCGCCAGCAATTCTGCGTTCGTGGAGCTTGCGCCCAGCATCACGCCTGATCAAATCGCGCATTTGAAGCGCAAATACGGCAAGAGCAATGATGAATTCATGCGCGATTACATCAGCGGCACGCCTGCCAGCCGCGAAGCCAAGCGCCTCAAGCAATCGGTGGATCGCAGCGAATCGCTTTACGGCAAGTTAGAAGAGGCGCAAATGGCTGCGATCAAGCAAGTGCTGGCCACATCGAGTTTCGATGCCGCTGCAACGCTCAAAGAGCGCCAACGCCGCCAGCAAGAGCTGATGGATATTTTGCAAAATCTCGCGATAACTAAACCTATCGCGCCAATCAGCCAGCAGGCCCTGCGAGGCTATATTCAGCGCGCTTGGGAATCGCCCGATCCAGCCTACCGCGCTTATGTGCAGCGGATCACGCAGCAAGCTTGCCAGAGCTTCGCCAGCATTCATGCCAGCACCACGCCCGCGCAGCGCGCCAATGCTGTGCGCGTGCTCAAAGCCTATGAATCGGATTTGCGAATACTGGCTGCGCAGAAGTAAATGAGTTGGCCATCCATGTGATGAACACTATTAAATCAATAGCACTCTGAGCAATATATATGCCGGCTAATGGCCGATTTGGCTTTAAATTTTGCGAAATAAACCATCTAAACGCTGATCCCAATTGCTGCCGGGCAGCAGCGCCTGCAATTGCGAATCAGGGAGTTTGAAGGTGCTGCGCAAAGCTTGCGCGAGCACAGCGCGGTAGTCGTGATGCGCGGGGAGATCGCGGTTGTCGTTCAAGTTGCCTCTTGCTAATCCTGTCCACTGGCCGTGCACTTTACCGCCATTGACGCGGTTGCCAATCAGCCAAAGCGCATTGCCAAAGCCGTGATCTGTGCCCTTGGTGCCGTTCTCAGCAGCCGTGCGGCCAAATTCGCTCATCACCACGATCAAATCGCCGGGTTGATCAAACTCGCTGCGCAATTGCGCGAGGCCGCGAGCGAGATTGCCAAGATTGTTGGCCAATTGCCCGGTTGCATTGCCTTGGTTGGCATGCGTATCCCAGCCGCCAGCAGAGAGGAAGCCCAGGCGCAGCTGCGGATCGTTGCGCATCAGGGTGGCCAGGTGTTGAGCATCAAGTGCCAAGCCAACAGGGTCAGCCGCGCCATTGCTCGCTGCGTTCATTTGCGCCACTTGCGCTGCAGTGTTGGCCGGCGCGCCATCTTTATCGAGCATCCTGCGCGCTTGAGGATTGCTCATGCCCACCATTTCTGCGTTGGCGTTTACATTAGCGTTTGCCGTGCGCGTGTTGCGCTCGTTCATCAGCTCCTGCGAGGTTTGCATGCGGCTGCTTGCGCCTTGGCGAAAGGCTTCGCTCACGCGATCATTGCCGGCATACAAATCCATCAAGGCGCTGCGCTGGCGTTCGTTGGCCAACACGCCCGTTCGCGCCGCTGCATCGCCGCGCGCAATGAGCTTCACAGCCGCCGGGCCAGAGAGGATGGCGGGATTGGTCTCGCCCACGCCCAGCGCTGAGCCTTTGCTGTTGGATGAAAGTTTATTCAGCCAGCCCACCGGCGTGTTGCTCTTCTCGGCCAGGCCAATTTCCATCAAATACTGCGCATCGAAATGCGAGCGATTGGGTATGGCCAGGCCAGCGCTGGCGATCACGCCGAGTGAGCCTTCGTTCCACAGCGGCAACAGGGGCGAGAGCGCGGGATGCAGGGCAAAGCGATCATCGAGTTTGAGCGCGGTGTCGCGCGAGCCATCAGGCGCGGCAACCGCTATTGTTGGGCGGATCGCATAATAGTCTTTGTCGGTGTAGGGCACGAGGGTCGAGAGCCCGTCGTATGCGCCGCGCAGGAAGACGACAACGAGGCGGCCTGGGTTCAATGCACCTGAACCTACGGGTGCACCAGTTGGCGCACGTTGAGCAAAAACTCTGCTGCTGGACAAGCCATAGATTAAGCCACCGATCAAGCCGCTTGAGCCAAGCGCTATTAAGTTGCGGCGATTCATGTGAAAAGTGTTTTTCATCATCAGCTCCTGGCTTATTTGCTCATGAATTCAGGCGCGGCCAACAGCAAGCCGGTGCGCATATTGACAGCCGCCTCGCGCGCGATGCGTTCGCGCGTTGTGCTGCTGTAGAAGGGCAGCAAGAAGCTGGGCTCTTCAATGCGCCCCGCGATGCCAAAAGCGTAGTCAGCGCGCCGCGTGAGGGCTTCGGGGGCCATCCAAGTGGCGGCATCGGTTTTGTAGCCATCGGGCGTTTGCCAGCCATGCAGGCTCTGGCCAGCTTGCGCTAAAAAGCCTGCGGCTTGGCGATAGTTTTGTGCGCGACTGGCATCGTCTTTTACCGCGCCCGCGGCGGCTAGGCTGGAGCAGGCGAAATCTATTGGGGTTTTGAAAAGCGTGTTGGTTCCGTCCCAAAACTCAGGCGATTCAATCAAACTTTTCATCACGGCATGAAGATCGCCGCCCGTCTGCGTGAAGGTGCGGGCGAGCCTGTCGGTCAGCGCTTTGCTCGGTTTGTCTGCTACAAAAAATGCAGCTAACCGCGCAGATATTCTCTGGGCTGTGGCAGGATGCTGCGCTAAAAATTTGATGGCGGCCATGCCCTGCGATTGCCCCGTTTCGTTGAAGCTGCGCCCCATCACGGTTTTGCTGCCTTCTTCATGCGCACGCGGGCGAAACACAAAGCCCTGCCCGCCCGCGATATCGACCGACCAGCCCGTAAGAATGCGTGCCATCTCTCGCACATCGGCCTGCGTGTAGCCACCGTTCACGCCCAAGGTGTGCAACTCCATGAGTTCTCTGGCATAGTTCTCGTTCAAGCCGCGCTGCGTGCTTTGCGCTTGATCCAGATACAACAGCATCGCTGGATGCTGGGCTGTGGCCAGCAGCAGATCTTCGAATTTGCCCAAGGCATGCGGGCGGATCGCGCTCATCAGATAGTTGCCCACAAACGGACGCACCGGGCCTTTGCCGATAAACACATTGAAATGATTGAACCAAAACTCCGTCATGCGGGCGAGCAGCGGGTTCTCCATGTCGGGATTGCTGCACGAGGCCATGCGCCAAGCGCCTGCGGCCTGAGCCATATCGCGGGAATAGTTGTTTGGATCGTTACCTAGACTTGAATTTAAGCTTGAATTCAAACCCGTGCCGCTATCGCCTTGCATCGCAGCAATGGGCGGATTTGGCTTTTGCACATTGGTGCGGTTCTCTTTTCGCGCTTCGCGCTCTTCATGAAAGCGGGCGCTAACTTGGCGTTGATCGGCTGCCAAAGCTTGCAACGCAGGCGGGATTTGCGTAGGGCGTTGGCTGGCTTGTCGCGCGGCATCGAGCTGAGCCAAGCTCCAAGCCTTGGCGCTCGGCTGCGCGGCCTGCATGAGCGCCGGTGTGGGGCCGTAGCCCAGGCGAGAAGTGGCTCGCCAGACGGCTGCGGGGCTGCTGTCTGGCAAAGCAATGGGTGAAGCCATGGGTACAGTGGTGGGCAGAGTTTGGGCAAAGCCGCTTGTGCAGATGACCAGCAAGCCGGCTTGCATGCTGGCCTTTATGCCAGCCTTCATACTGGCCCGTAAGATGCTCTTGTTCATGGCAAATCTCCTGTGCTTGTTTAACGCTGTCGCCCAAG
>JANMFP010000195.1:0-8387 GCA_031378135.1 Variovorax sp.
TTTTTTCATTTCTGATTCCATTTCTAAATCATTCCTATACGTCGTTGCAGCTCCTAGCCGTGCTACAGCACTGTCGTCGTCGCTGCGTCTAGTCTAGAAATGATTTAGAAATGGAATGAGCCACTCTGAGAGACCACTAAAAGTGCCCCGCACCCGTTTCCTTGCCTTTGATCTCCTCTCCAGCCTCGTGGCTGTGGTGGATCTGCAAGGCCGCGTGATTTATGCCAATGCCGCGCTTGAAGATGCTTTGGGGGCATCGCGCCGCGCGATTGAAGGCCGCAATCTCGCCAAAGATTTCTCCGACACACATGCGCTAGAAACTGCGCTCAGCGGTGTCGCTGCCAACGCCTTTTCTTCGCTGCGCTACAACGCCCAATTGCACCCCCAAGGCGGCACGCTCAGCTTCGAGCCGATTCCCGTGCATGTGATCATCACGCAAACGGAAAGCAAGGATGAAGTCATCGTAGAGATGCTGCCGCAAGAAGCGCAAGAAAAGCAAGATCGAGAGGAGCGCAATGCCAGCCAAGCGCTGGCCAACAAAGAGCTGATCCGCAATCTGGCGCATGAGATCAAAAATCCGCTCGGCGGTATTCGCGGCGCAGCGCAGCTCTTACAAATGGAGTTGTCTGACACTGAAAAAGCCAAGAGCCTGACCGAATACACGCAAGTCATCATCCATGAAGCGGATCGTTTGCAAACTTTGGTGGATCGATTGCTGGAGCCGCATCGCAAGCCGCGCGAGATCGGCGATGTGAACATTCATGAGGTGTGTGAGCGGGTGCGCTCGCTCATCGTGGCAGAGTTTCCTCGTGGCCTCAAAGTCGTGCGCGATTACGATATTTCGATTCCAGATTTTCGAGGTGATAAAGAGCAGCTGATTCAAACCGTGCTCAACATCGCGCACAATGCCGCGCAAGTCTTGCCGGAGCGGATCGCTGCAGGCGATGCGCAAATCGTGCTGCGCACCCGCATTACCCGGCAAGTCACTCTGGCCAAGCGCCGCTATAAGTTGGCACTGGAATTGCATATTCAAGACAACGGGCCTGGCATTCCACCCGAGATCAAAGATCGCATTTTTTATCCGCTGGTCAGCGGCAGAGAAGGCGGCACCGGTCTGGGGCTCACCTTGGCGCAGACTTTTGTGCAACAGCACGATGGCCTGATTGAGGTGGAAAGCCAGCCAGGAAGAACGGAATTCATCATCACGATTCCGTTGCCTTAAATGAGTGTGTGACACACTGCAGAACGCACAGCAGGACGCAAGGACAAACAAAGCATGAAACCCATTTGGTTAGTTGACGACGATCAGTCGATCCGCTTCGTGCTAGAAAAAGCCTTGGCTCGCGAAGATCTGCCCACGCGCAGCTTCACCAATCCACGCGATGTGCTCGCTGCGCTCAAAGAGGCCAGCAGCGAGGATGCGGAAGATCCCATGCCGCAAGTATTGGTCAGCGATATCCGCATGCCTGGTGGCTCGGGGCTGGATTTGATCGCCAAGATCAAAGAAACCGCGCCCAATTTGCCCATCATCATCATGACGGCGTTTTCTGATTTAGACAGCGCTGTCAGCGCCTTCCAAAAAGGTGCGTTTGAATACCTGCCCAAGCCTTTTGATATTTCTAAAGCCGTGGAATTGATTCACCGCGCGGTGCAAGAAAGCCAGCGCGAAGAGGTGGCGCTTGATGCCTCTAAACAAGTGGCAGCGCAAGAAATGCTCGGCCAAGCGCCAGCGATGCAAGATGTGTTTCGGGCGATTGGCAAGCTGAGCCAAAGCAATGTCACGGTGTTGATCACTGGCGAATCTGGCTCTGGCAAAGAGCTGGTGGCGCGCGCGCTGCATAAGCATTCGCCCCGAGCCAATGCATCCTTTATCGCCATCAACACCGCTGCGATTCCGAAAGATTTGCTCGAATCCGAGCTCTTCGGCCACGAGAGGGGCGCGTTCACCGGCGCGCAAACCATGCGCCGTGGCCGCTTCGAGCAAGCCGATGGCGGCACGCTGTTTTTAGATGAAATCGGCGATATGCCTTTTGATTTGCAAACGCGCTTGCTTCGCGTTTTGAGCGATGGGCATTTCTACCGCGTCGGTGGTCACAGCCCAGTGAAATCCAATGTGCGCGTGATTGCCGCAACGCATCAACATCTTGAGCAGCGCGTGAAAGATGGCAGCTTCCGCGAAGATTTGTTTCACCGCCTCAACGTGATCCGCCTGCGCCTGCCCGCTTTGCGCGAGAGGCGCGAAGACATCGCCGATTTGGTCAAACATTTCCTCCAAGTGAGCGCCAAACAACTCGGCGGCGAGCCCAAGCGCATCTCCATTTCAGCGCTGGCCAAAATCAGCCAATTCGATTTCCCTGGCAATGTGCGCCAGTTGGAAAACATGTGCCATTGGCTCACCGTGATGGCGCCTGCGCAAACCATCGATGTGAAAGATTTGCCCCCTGAAGTGCTAGATACTGTGTCGGGTGCAGCGGCAAATGCTCCTGTAGCAGACAACAATCATGCTATCAATACAATAGCTTCCCGCGCATATTCTATGCCGGCTAGTGAAGCATTTCTCTCTCAAAAAGCTGAAACGAATGCAGCAGATGAGCCTGTATCTGCTCATGCAAGTGCACCTGCAGCGCAAGTCAATGGCAAAGCCTCGCATGCTAACGACACGAGCAGCAATTGGAACAACGACAGTAGGAATAACGACAATTGGGAGAACGGCCTAGAAGCCGATGCCTTGCTACTGCTCGCCAAAGAAGAGGGCACCACGTGGGATGAGCTCACCCGCCGCTTCGAGCGCCGCCTCATCCAAGCCGCCCTCTCCACCACAAAAGGCCGCCGAATCGAAGCAGCCGTCAAACTCGGCATCGGGCGCAACACGATTACCCGTAAGATTCAAGAGCTGGGTTTGGAATGAAAAGATAGCGACATCAGTGCCGCTGCGTGTTGGGTAAGACGGATATTGGCAAATCATGCTTTTTGGCCAAGCGGAAACGGCCGATGTGAGCTAGGGCTACGATTTTGAATTATCATAAACAAAATTGTTTATAATTAATACAAATGAACAGCAAAGAATTCAAGCGCTGGCTGACCCAACAAGGCGCAACATTCGGAACTCAAAAGGGATCGCATCTCAAGGTGTATCTCAACGATAAACAATCGATCATTCCCATGCATAACACCGACCTCAAGACGGGAACGGTCGAAGGCATCAAAAAGCAATTGGGTTTGAAGTAAAGAGGCAGGTATGAAATTTCCAGTCACTCTCAAAGAAGACAAAACCGATGGCGGCTACGTTGCCACCTTTCGAGATATTCCCGAAGCCATCACTCAAGGCGAGACGATGGAAGAAGCGCTCGCCATGGCTGCCGAAGCACTTGAAACCGCCATGGAGTTTTACTTTGAAGACAAACGCGCTGTGCCCACGCCGTCTAAGCCCAAGCGCGGCCAACACGTTCTCGAACTCCCAGCAAGTTTGTCTGCCAAAGTCTTGCTGCTCAACGAAATGGTCGCCCAAAACATGCGCCCCGCAGAATTGGCCCGGCGCTTAAACACCACACCCCAAGAGGTCAATCGCCTGACTAATTTGCGTCATACGACGCGGATTGATTCGATAGCGGCTGCGTTACAGGCGATGGGAAGGCGGTTGGAAGTTAGCATCGCATAGATGATTTGTGATGCTTGCGGATATCAACAGATATTTTATTTGGCGTTGCAGTCACACTAATTCAATGCATGACAAGCGCGGGTTCATTTCTCGATAAACCAACGCCCGATAACAATTTTTTGCGCACGAACCCAAACTTGAGATTTTGAGTCTGGAAATGGCCAAGAGGGCATAAGTATTTGCAGAATATCGCCGCCAGAGGAATCTTTTTCGATGCTCCACTTGCCTTCACCGCTTCCATTTGTTGCCTTGAATTTACCATCAGGTAAAAACTGAAACGTGGGATCGGCGAAACCACCTTGAGTCAAGCGACCAATCACTGGTTTATGAGTGATTAGCTTAACTATTTGATCAGAACTCAAGCGGCCATTTAGGGGCAATGAATCCAGAAAAGATTGATGCGTTACGGTGGTCGGAGCAAGGCTTTCAGTTGCTGCAATTTGAGTGCTAGGCGTTGAAGACTGCGCAAAAGCAAACGTTGAGATGAACATGGTGGCAGCAGAAACCAAAAGAAACTTTAAAGGCATAAATTTTTCCTTAAATGTCAAGTCTTAGCGATAAGAGAGCTAAAAGTTTACAACACGAAATTTTCAATACGAATAAAGCGGTAAATCTTGCTGGTCTGCCATTGCTTTCAGACGTGCATGTGTATGCCTCTTTGCAAACGATATCATTTTGCTTTTGAGTGTGATGTCCAAAAAATTACATTCCGATATCGATGGTTGCCCGATCAATGCCGATAGTCGATTCGCGAAATGCGGCTCCAATGCCGCGACTGCCACTCTCCCATCTTTGCAAGGCATGACTTGGTAGAAGGCATGTGCGCCGCCGATGATGCCGTCCGGCGTGGTGAGTCTCCAATGTCTGGGCAGGGCGAGGTATTGGGCGGCTTGGGACAGGCCGATGGATTGGTGGCTGCTGCGGCCAGTAGTACGTTGTTGGATGATGGCGGCGAGCACGGCCTCTACTGCTAGCAGGCTGCCGCCCATGTCGGCGAAGAGGGTGGGAGGCAGCTCTGTGCCAGTGATGAGGCCATGCTCGGCCATGTAGGTGAGGTCGTGGCCGGGGACTTCGGGAGCGGCGGTGTCGCCGACGATGCTGACCAAGTTGAGATACGGGTAGGCTTTTCGGAGTTGCTTCCAAGACAGCCCTAAGCGGGCGAGGGCGCTGAGGCGGAAGGATGTGAGAACCACATCCGTTTTGGCCAAGAGCTTGTGCAGCTTGGCCAGACCACCTTCGGTTTTGAGATTGGCGGTGACGATTTTCACGCCTTCGTGCATCTGCGCATAAGCTTGTGTGCTGTATTGCTGCATCGGGTCGCCAGCGGGTGATTCTAATTTTGTGCAAGTTGCCCCCAACGCTTTCAGCCGCATGAGAGCAGCAGGGCCGGGGAGGTTGAGGGCAAGGCTGAGAATGCGTGTGCCGCGAAGAGGTTTGATGGTTGCCATCGAGCAATCATAGCCAACACGGCCGAGCAGCGATCAGTTCTTTATCGACGTTGAGCTGCTGGGGATGGGGATATCTCAAAACTGTCGGTATTCCGAAGCAGCCGATTGCGAAGCGTGTCCCTTCACCCCAGCACCTTCACTATACAAGCGAAGCGAGTTGTTTTTGCGGCCTTTGAAGGCGAGTACTGCAGATGCTCTCCTCGAAGCGGGCCGCAGTTCGGGGCGCATGGATGTGCAGCATGATCTGGCGCAGGTACACAACTACTAGCGAAACGGCAAGACAATAAAAACTCAGATCGGCTTAATCACCGAGTTAGGCAGCAAATCATTGTCGTAAACCGCCGTCCGCGATTTGAATTTCCATGCGCCATCCAGCAAAACGATCACATCAATATATCGCCCCGTGCTGATGATTTGCGGCATACCATCGCGCTGCGTTCGGGTGACGATGTAGCTGCTTTCGCAATGAATCTCGTGTTCGCTGAAAGATGAGATCAAGGGCGCGCCGCATACATGCCGTTGCGAATACGGATCGTGATAAATCGTGTTTTGCACGCCATAAATCCTGTCTTTCAGCATCCCTTGGCTCTCGTAATCCATGACGCACAGCGGCAGGCCAGCATCAAAGTTTTCACGCGATTGGAGTTTGTAGCGGCCATCGGGTGTAAACAAATCTGGCCATGCGGAGAGATCGTTGCTGTCGAGCCATTGAGCACATTGCTGGAGAAGAGCATTCAAATTCAGGTAATCGTTGAAGTTCATAGATACTACTAATTCCATAGCACTCCGCGCAATAAATATGCCGGCAAAGTGCTAAAAATGCTTAAAAATATTCAAATTGAGAGGGTTTTACGCCAATACGCATACATGCCGCGAATGAGCGTTTCAGTCACGTTGTGATCGGTGTTTTTCACTGCCGTGCCATCCATCTCGCTCACCGTATGCGCTGCGCCATTCGCACGATAGGCCTGTTGTACAAACTCAATCACTTCGCCATCATCCGCGCTCACAAATCCCGCTGGCCCAAAGAGATTGGATTGGCGCAGGCGGCGGCGCGTCATCTCTTCTGTATCGTCTTCAAATCCAAAATGCGTCCATACAAAATCAAATACGCCTTCGCTCACGGGCTGAATATGCCGCGTCGATAAACTGTTGACCTGCTGTTGAATGATGAGCGAGGGAAAAAGCGTCATCATCGTCACAGTCGGCGTGATCTCGGCTTTCTGCACTGGGCAATTGAGCTTCCACCAGCTTTCAGGCACCACATCCAGCACGCGATCATCATGCAGCTTCATGTTTTCTCGAAAGCTCGTCACGTTGGCTGCAATGTTGCTCGTGACAGCATCATTTTTTCGGCTGATCATCACTGCATGCCGATGATGCGCATCCATGACCATCTGGCTTTTCTGATCTGCGCGCCAGAGGCCAAACGTGACAAACCAGGTGTGCAGCAAACCGGGGTGATAGGGATCTTTGATGTTTTCTTGCATCAGCTTCCAGTTGGCCGGAATGCGCTGGCGATTGATGCCTAAAAGCTTGAGTGGCTTGTGAAAAATACGGTCGAAATAGGCGAGCACATCAGGGCCCAAATACTCTTCAAACGATTCAACATCATGGTCAAACGACGCAAACACCACGCCGCCGCGCCGCGCGACTTTCAATGTGTTGAGCCCATGATCACACAGTTGAAAATCCTCTGGCATGCCGCCTTGTTTAATCTTCTCTCCGCAAGCATCCACTGCATCTACGCCTTGGCGAAAAGTGAGGCCCACCAAATCGCCGTTGAGCTTATAAGTCCACTGGTGATACGGGCACACAAAGCTTCGCGCATTGCCGGTGCGCTCGCGCACGAATTGCACACCGCGATGCGCGCAGCGATTCTCCACCACATGAATCTGATCGGGCTGCCCCGGCCTGCCGCGCTCGCGCACCATCACCACACTGCGTTCGCCAATTTTCGTGCGCTTGAAATCGCCCGTTTTAGGAATCTCGCATTCCAGCCCAACATAGCACCAATGCTTGCTGTAAAACAGCGCATCAAGCTCTTTTCTATAAACCTCTTGATCGGTGTAAATCCGCCCTGGCGCGCGGCTGGTGGGAGATTGACCCCACACGTTCCCCCAAAACATGGGCTGTGCAACGACGGGTTGATCTGCTGGGGCGCTGAGCTTTTCAGGTGAAATTGAAGCGTTCATGTCAAGAGTGTCGCGCAAGGCAGGATATTTTCCAAGCTTGTCTGATTAAGAAGCAATATTCACCCCGTGAATGGACAAAAGATAAGAGCTTAGGCATCATCGCAGCATGAAATCTCAAGCACTCGGCCTAGACGGCCTGGATCTCAATTTGCTTCGCGTACTCGATGTGCTCATGCAGGAGCGCCGCGTGGCCAGCACTGCGCAGCGCTTGCAGCTTTCGCAGCCTGCCGTGAGCAACGCGCTGGGGCGGCTGCGTAAAGCACTCGGTGACGAGCTGCTCACGCGCGCACCCAACGGTATGGAGCCCACAGAGTTTGCCAAAAGCTTGCACGCCACCTTGCAGCCCGCGCTTGCAGCGATTGGCCAATCGCTGCAAGCCAAAGCCTCATTTGATCCCGCGCAAAGCCTATGGCATGCCCGTATCGCCATGACCGATATTGGCGAAATCGTTTTCCTGCCCGCCTTGCTCACCCATATCGCGCAAGCCGCGCCCGGCCTCTCGCTGGAGACCCTGCGCGACAGCCAAGCCAAGCCCGATGCACCCGTGGGAAGCATCACGACGGCGATGGCTGAGGGTAAGGTGGATTTGGCGATGGGCTGGCTGCCCGATGTGACGGAAGGTTTGTATCAACGCAAACTGTTCACGCAGCGCTATGTGTGTATCGCGCGACAGGGGCATCCGCTGCTCACTGGCAAAAAGCCCAAGCTGACGCTGGAAAAATATTTAGCCGCTGAGCACATTGCCATTCGCGCCGAGGGCACGGGCCACACAAAAGCCGATGAAACGCTGCAAGCGATATCTATGGGCGATTTGGATCGAAAGATGCAGCGCAAAGTGCGTCTGCGTGTGCCAAGCTTTTTAAGCGTGCCTCAGATCGTGAGCCAAACAGATTTGTTGGCGACTGTGCCCGAGAAGCTGGCCGAGCAATGCGCTACAGCGTTTCAATTGCAGGTGTTGCCGCATCCGGTGGATATGCCAGCGTTTGAACTCAAAATGTTTTGGCATCGGCGGGTGCATACGGATCCAGCGAATCAGTGGCTGCGGGCGCTGATTGTGGAATTCTTTGCTCGGTAGTTTGTTGAGAC
>JANMFP010000231.1:0-10177 GCA_031378135.1 Variovorax sp.
AAGCGTTGGGCGCAAATGCTATCGAAGCATTATCGTATCCGTATCCTCAAGGAATGGGATAGTGATGCGTCGGATGACTGTATGCTCGCCTTACATGCGCGGCGAAGCGCAAGCAGCATTGCTGCATGGCACGCATCTAAAGGCTCAGATGGCTTGATCGTCGCCCTGACTGGAACGGACTTGTACCGAGACATCCAGATTGATACGAGCGCACAGCAGTCCTTGGATTCAGCGGGGCATTTGATTGTGTTGCAAGAGCTCGGCATACAGCAACTGCCAAAAAAACATCACGCCAAAACACACGTCATCTTTCAATCCACTGGAACGCGTAAAACCCTCCCAAAAACAGCGAAGCATTTAAATGCTGTGATGGTCGGCCATCTGCGCGACGAAAAAATGCCGCAAACTTTGTTTGAAGCAGCGCGGATTCTGAAGGATGAGAAGCACATACGAATCACCCATATCGGCGCAGGATTGGACGAAGCCCTAGCGCAAGACGCTATCAATACCGAAGCAATCTGCGCACGATATACATGGGCCAGAGGCCTCAAACATGCGCAAACTTTGGCGCATATCCAGCGCGCTCACATCCTCGTACACACCAGCAAAATGGAAGGCGGCGCACATGTGCTCATGGAGGCTGTGTGCAGCGGCACACCCGTGCTCGCCTCGCGCATGGATGGCAATGTAGGCATGCTTGGGCAAGATTACGCGGGCTACTTCCCAGTGGGCGATGCGCAAGCGCTGGCCGCGCTGCTGCGCCGTTGTAAGAATGAGCCCGCTTTTCTTGACGAACTTGCTACACAATGCGCACTGCGCGCCTGTCTTTTTTCTCCAGCCAACGAATCCGCAAATTTAAACAAACTCGTGGCTCAAGCCCTCTTATAAATTCATGCAAACCTCAGACTCCCCCGTCCTGCGCGACATTGTGCTCATTGGCGGCGGCCACAGCCATGTGGGCGTGCTCAAAAGCTTTGGCATGAACCCAATTCCCGGTGTGCGCCTCACACTCATTTGCACAGATCTGCACACGCCCTACTCCGGCATGTTGCCTGGTTATGTGGCCGGGCATTACGACTATGACGAAGTACACATTGATCTGCTGCGCTTGGCCTCATTTGCCAAAGCCCGCGTGTACCGCGATGAAGTGATTGGGATTGATCGTGCCAATCAAAAAGTACTCTGCAAAAACCGCCCACCCGTGCCGTATGACCAACTCTCGATCAACATTGGCTCCACGCCGCAACTCGGCAATGTACCCGGCGCGGCGGAGCATGCGGTGGCGGTGAAGCCGATTCGCAATTTCAATGACCGTTGGTTGGCTCTTCTTGAGCGTGTGAAGAATCATGCAGGCAAAACGTCGATTGCTGTGGTCGGCGCAGGCGCAGGGGGCGTGGAGCTGCTGCTAGCGATGCAATTTCGCCTTCGTAACGAACTCAAAGCCTTGGGGCGCAACCCCGATGATTTGAGTTTTGATTTACTGTCTGCAGCGCCCACGATTTTGCCCACGCACAATGCCCGCGTGCGCGAGACGTTTGCTAAAAAGCTCGCCGAGCGCGGCGTGCGCATCCATGTGGGCAGCGAGGTCACGCGCGTGGAAAGCGGCAGCCTCATCACCTCGAAGGGCCAAGCATTACAGGCCGATGAAATCATCTGGGTCACGCGCGCAGGTGGCGCATCGTGGCTCAAGCAAACGGGTTTGGCATTAGACAAAGAAGGCTTCATCGAAGTGACTGACACCTTGCAGTCGCCCACCGATCCATTGATCTTTGCAGCCGGCGACATTGCCAGCATGAAAAATTTCAAGCTAGAGAAAGCTGGCGTATTCGCCGTGCGCATGGGCAAACCGCTCACAGAGAATTTGCGCCGTTCGGTGGCTGGCACAGAATTGCAGCCCTACTCGCCACAAACCAGTTGGCTAGCACTGATCTCCACCGGCGACAAATTCGCAGTGGCCTCCCGAAGTTGGCTCGGGTTTTCTGGCGAATGGGTCTGGAAGTGGAAAGACTGGATTGATCAGCGCTTTATGCGCAAGTTCAGCGAGTTTCCAGAGATGGATGCAAGCGCCGCGCCAGCACCAAGCAAAGCATTGCCGAACGTGAAACTCACCTCAGAGGAATCCTTGCAAGCCATCTCAGCCATTGCTATGCGCTGCGGCGGCTGCGGTGCAAAAGTCGGCGCAACGATTTTGCAGCGTGCCTTGGGTAATCTGCACCCAGTGCAACGCGAAGATGTGCTCATTGGCCTCAAAGACCCCGATGATGCCGCCGTGGTGCGAGTGCCGCCGGGCATGGCGATGGTGCATTCAGTCGATTTCTTCCGTGCGTTCATTGACGATCCCTACATTTTTGGCAAGGTCGCCGCAAACCATTCGCTGGGCGATATTTGGGCGATGGGCGGCCAAGCGCAAACGGCGACTGCGGTGTGCACCGTGCCACCGGGCATGGATGCGAAGGTAGAAGATGTGCTGTTTCAGATGATGACAGGCGCTTTGGAGGTGCTCAATGAAGCCGATTGCTCGCTGGTCGGCGGGCACACCGGAGAAGGCAAAGAGCTCGCGCTGGGCTTTGCGATCAATGGGCTGATTGAAGACAAGCCCGATGTGATCATGCGCAAAGGCGGCATGAAAGCAGGCGATGTGTTGATCCTCACCAAGCCGATTGGCACCGGCACATTGTTCGCCGCCAAAGATCGCTTGTTCGCCAAAGGCCGCTGGATTGATGCGGCGCTAACCAGCATGGTGATCAGCAACCGCACGGGTGCCAAAATTCTGCGCGAACATGGCGCAACCGCCTGCACCGATCTCACCGGCTTCGGCCTCCTCGGCCATTTGGTGGAGATGACGCGCCCTTCCGAAGTGGATGCTGAGATTCACATGGCCGCTCTGCCCTTGCTCGATGGCGCGCAAGAATGTATTGAAGCGGGTATCACAAGCTCCCTTCAAAGCGCTAATGTGCGCCTGCGCCGCGCGCTCCGAAATCAAGAGCAGTTCATCAAACACCCGCGCTATCCGCTCATCTTCGATCCGCAAACCGCTGGTGGCTTGCTCGCTAGCGTGCCAGCTGACAAGGTAGATGCTTGCATCGCAGCGCTGAAAGCGCAAGGCTATCCACACACCTGCAAAATCGGCCGTATCTTGCCGCACGGTGATGCGCTGGAGCCGATTATTTTGGTGTGAGGACAATCTGCCAATCTATCTGTAACAATCTTGCCAAGGATGGCAATGCGATGACGACACAAGTTGGATTGATTGGTTTGGGTGCCATGGGCGCTGGCATGGCGGGCTCGCTTCAAAGGGCGGGGCACCGCCCTCATGTTTTTGATGTGCGCAGCGAAGTGGCGCAAGCGTTTGCCGCAAACGGCGAAGATGGGAAGTCAAGGGCTTGCGCATCGCCTGCCGAGCTGGGCAGGCATTGCCAAGTGGTGATCTCGGTGGTGGTGAATGCGGCGCAGACGGAGGAAGTGTTGTTTGGCAAAGATGGGGCGGGTGGTTGCGCGAGCAGCATGGCTGAGCATGGCGAGGGCAAGAGTGTGTTTGTGATGTGCTCTACGGTGGATCCGAATTGGTCCATCGCCATGGAGGCTCGGCTTGCCGCTTTAGGAATTTTGTATATTGATGCGCCAATTTCTGGCGGCGCGGCGCGGGCGGCCAGCGGCGAGATGACGATGATGAGCGCTGGGAAGCCGGAGGCTTACGCGCTGGCCGAGCCTTATCTTCGCGCGATGGCAGGCACGCTTTATAAGCTTGGCGCCAAAGCGGGCGCTGGCAGTAAAGTGAAAATCATCAATCAACTGCTCGCGGGCGTGCACATTGCTGCCGCTGCCGAGGCGATGGCGCTGGGCTTGCGCGAGGGCGTGGATGCTGAGGCGCTCTATGAGGTGATCACGCATAGTGCGGGCAACAGTTGGATGTTTGAAAACCGTATGGCGCATGTGCTGGCGGCTGATTACACGCCGCTGTCTGCCGTGGATATTTTTGTGAAAGATTTGGGCCTCGTGCTTGATATGGCACGTGCGAGCAAATTCCCGTTGCCACTCTCCTCCACAGCGCATCAAATGTTCATGCAAGCCTCAACTGCAGGATTTGCGAAGGAAGACGACAGCGCCGTGATCAAAATTTTCCCGGGCATTGAACTCCCTAAAAAAGCATGAGCAATATTCTTTTAGGCTGCATTGCCGACGATTTCACGGGCGCGACGGATCTGGCCAACAACCTTGTGCGAGCAGGCATGCGCGTGGTGCAAACTATTGGCGTCCCAACTTCTCCGCTCAACGCAGAGGTCGATGCAGTCGTCGTAGCGCTCAAATCGCGAACGATTGCGCCGCAAGAGGCCGTTGCGCAGTCTCTGGCAGCCCTTTCATGGCTCAAAAGCCAAGGTAGCAGGCAGATTTACTTCAAAGTTTGCTCTACTTTTGATAGTACGCCCGCTGGCAACATCGGCCCTGTGACAGAAGCCTTGATGGATGCGCTGGGCACGGATTTCACAATTGCTACGCCTGCTTTCCCCGATAACAATCGCACGGTGTTCAAAGGCTATCTGTTCGCGGGCGATGGGCTGCTGAGCGAAAGCGGTATGCAAAACCACCCGCTCACACCGATGACGGATGCGAATCTTGTGCGAGTGATGCAGGCGCAGACGAAGCGGAAAGTGGGACTGATTGATTACAAAACCGTAGCGAGTGGTGTGGCGGCAATTAACGAGCGGGTTGCGCAGCTTAAATCTGAAGGTGTGGGCGTTGCGATTGTGGATGCCATCAGCAACGAAGATCTGATGCGCCTTGGCCCTGCACTCAAAGGTATGTCGCTAGTGACTGCGGGATCTGGCGTGGCGATTGGATTGCCGCAGAATTTTGGGATTGCGCCTTCCGAACAATCGAGCGCCCTGCCCTCTGCGGCAGGTTTTCAAGCCATCATTTCCGGCAGTTGCTCGGTGGTAACCAATGCGCAGGTGAACGCTTTCATCGAGAGCGGTTTACCGGCGTTCGCGATTGATCCCCTGCAAGCAGCAGGTGATGTGGCTGATGGCGCAAATGTCGTGCAAGAGGCTTTGAATTGGGCGAAGCCTTTGCTGTCCAAGAGCCCCGTGCTCGTGTATTCCACAGCTTCACCAGAAGCGATTGCCAAGGTGCAAAGCCAGCTCGGCGTGGAGGCTGCGGGCGTACTTGTGGAGCGCACGCTGGCAGCGATTGCCAAAGGCTTGGTGGAAGCTGGCGTTCGGCAATTGGTGGTAGCGGGTGGCGAGACATCGGGTGCTTGCGTGCAAGCCTTGGGCATCACGCAAATGCAGATTGGTATGCAGATCGCGCCGGGTGTGCCTTGGTGTTTTGCAAACAGCCAGATTGACGAGCAACATATGCCACTGCACATCACCCTGAAATCCGGCAATTTCGGTGCACCCGATTTCTTCGCGCAATCTTTTAAAGGGCTTGCATGAAGCAACCGCAAGAATCCCAAGCCCGCGAGGAGATCTGCCGCATCGGCAAAAGCCTGTTTGATCGCGGCTATGTGCATGCCACGGCGGGCAACATCAGCGTCAAGCTCATTGATGGCTTTCTCATCACGCCCACAGATGCCTGCCTCGGCTTTCTCGATCCCGCAAAACTCGCTAAGCTTGATCACAACCACCATCAACTCAGCGGAGAGCGCGCGAGCAAAACCATAGCACTCCACGCAGGAATCTATTCGGCCAGTGCCCCTTTTGACACCAAAGCGGCCTGCATCATTCACACCCACAGCACGCATTGCGTGGCGCGCAGTTTGCAATGCACTGATGCCGAGCTGCTGCCCGCGCTTACGCCCTATTTCGTCATGAAGGTGGGCCACGTGCCGATCATCAATTACCACCGCCCTGGCGCTGCAATTGCCGCGCAAGCCGTGGCGCAGCAGATCAGCGCTTATGGCCAGCGCGGCACACCCATTCGCGCCGTGATGCTGCCGCGCCTGGGCCCCAATGTGTGGGCCAGCAGCCCCGCAGCGGCCATGACCGTGCTCGAAGAGCTTGAAGAAACCGCCAAGCTCGCCTGCCTACAACCCAACACGCCAGCCCTTCAAGAATCACAAATTCAAGAGCTGCGCGATACCTTTAACGCCATTTGGTGAAACCACATATGCTGAATTTTGCTGCAAATCTCTCGATGATGTACACGGAGCTGCACTTCTTAGACCGCTTTGAAGCAGCGGCGAAAGATGGCTACAAGGCAGTGGAATATCTCTTCCCGTATGCATTTACGCAAGACGAGCTCGCAGCCCGCCTGATTGCCAATGGCTTGCAGCAAGTGCTCTTCAACGCTCCTCCTGGTGGTACTGAGAGAGACAGCATTGCCTACGCTTGGGATGTCTCCGGCATGCGAGGCACAGCCTGCATCCCCGGTCGCGAAGCAGAATTCAAAGCAGGCGTTGAATTGGCGCTCACCTATGCTGCAGCTTTGAATTGCCCGCGCATCCATCTCATGGCCGGCCTCATCCCCGAAGGCCTCGCGCGTGAAGACGTGCAAGCCACTTACGTGAGTAATCTGCGCTGGGCAGCCGCGCTAGCAGCCCAAGCGGGTCTGGATGTGTTGATCGAGCCCATCAACACCCGCGACATTCCGCGCTTCTTCCTCAACCGCCAAGACCATGCGCACGAGATCATTGAAATGGTAAGCGCACCCAATCTCAAAGTGCAAATGGATTTGTACCATTGCCAAATCGTCGAAGGCGATGTGGCCATGAAAATCCGCAAATACTTGCCCACGGGCAGAGTCGGTCATTTCCAAATCGCTGGCGTGCCCGAGAGGCATGAGCCCGATATCGGCGAGCTGAATTTTGACTATCTCTTCAAAGTGATTGACGAGGTCAGCCAACAGTGCAACTGGAATGGCTGGGTGGGCTGCGAATATCGCCCCAAGAAGGGTGGCCAGCCCGGCGGCACATCAGGCGGGCTCGGGTGGCTCAAAGCCGATAGATCAAAGAATTGACTATGGCGTAAGCCAGCGCCAACCATCGCCCTTGAGCTTGGCGCGGCGATGCCCGGTGCGAGCGAGTTCGAGCCAATCGATCTCGGTGACTTGCGCCTGCAAGATAGAGAAATACGACCTTTGCTCACTTGCGTTAGCTGCAAGTGCATCTGAATTCGTTTGCAGCGCGGCTCCCGGCGGCGTAGTGCTCAAATAGTCGCCAGCTGATGCGCTGAGTTTGACGCGCTGCCAAACGGCTTGCACATGTGGGCCTTCCGTGAGCACAGCTATGCTCGCTCCCACCCGCAATTGCCACTTGAGGCGTGTGCTCCAAAAAACCAACATCGCGTTAGGATGACTCGCAAGCTCGGCTACCTTCGCACTGCGGCTGTCCGTATAGATTTCTAAAACGCAGCTAGTTGCATTAGCGGTGCGCAACACCACCGTTCGTGCATTCACCTCGCCACCCGGCCCCGTGGTTGCTAAAACGGGTGTGCGCCACTCGTGATGCCGATCTACACAGGCTCTCGCCAGTTCTTTCCAAATCTGCTGGCCGATCTCGTCGGGGCTGTGCAGTTGATCTTTCATCGTGCGATGAATGCCATACATCAGGTATTGAAGTGGCTACTTAGCCCTGAATCTGATCTTTGAGCTTGTGGCTGGCGTGAAACGTCACGACGCGGCGTGAATCAATGGGGATCGGCTCACCCGTGCGCGGGTTGCGGCCCGGGCGCGGGGCTTTGGTGCGGATTTGGAAATTACCGAAACCGGAGATTTTGACGTCTTGCCCAGCGACCACGCTTTTGGCAATCAGCTCAAAGAAAGCGTCAATCATGTCCTTGGATTCACGTTTGTTCAAACCAATTTGGTCAAACAACATATCGGCCAACTGCGCTTTGGTGAGCGCAGGCGTTTCCAAACTTTCGACCATGAAATCCATAGTTATCTCCGTATTCTTTACGCTATTCTAAAACTATTAATTTGATAGCACTCTGCGCAGTATTTATGCCGGCAAAGTGCTCAAAATGCTTTAGAAATCATTGAAAAAAGCGATTAAGCACGCAAACGCGCACCCACTGCGCTTTGCAGCGATGCAAGCACGGCAGCCACCGCAGCTTCAATCTGCTCATCCGTTAAGGTTGCTTCCGCGCCCTGCAAGCTCAAACGAATCGCGAGACTTTTCTCGTCCAGCGCCATGGAGCCGCTTGCCTCCTTCGCACGAAACACATCAAACAGCATGGCGTCTTGCATCAAACCACTCGTAGGTGCAGTGTGAATCGCTTGCATGAGCGCAGCATGGCTCACGCTTTCTTTCACCACTACCGCGATATCGCGTTCTACCGCTGGGAATTTAGAAATCGCGCTACTCGATGGCAGTTCACGTGCGAGCACGACAGACACATCCAGCTCAAACATCACTGGCGCAGCGCCTGAAATTTCATAGCTCTGCTTCCAGCGCGGATGCAGCTCGCCGACCACACCAACGCCCAAGCCATTCAAAAAGATTTGCGCACAGCGGCCAGGGTGCATTGCCGGATGGTCAAAAGCTATGAACTCCGGCTTCAGCGGGGCAAGCAGCGCCTCGACATCGCCCTTGGCATCGTAAAAATCAGCGGCCGCGTCGCGTGCGCTCCACTGACGCTGCACCGCGCCACCCCAAGCGAGCGCTGCAATGCGCATCGGCTGCGCGATGCCTTGCACTTGCTGATCTAGCTCTTCAATCGCTGTTTTCACACTCGCATCACGCGCAAACACGCGGCCCAGCTCAAACACACGCACGCGGCTCGCTTTGCGATCCTGATTGTGTTTGAGCACAGCAAGCAAGCTGCCCAAGAGCGATGAGCGCATGACACTGAGCTGGCTGGCAATCGGGTTGAGCAGCTTAATCGGATCAGCATTGCCCGCCAAATCGCGCTCGGTGCGCTCTTCCACGAAGCTGAAATTGATCGTCTCTAAATAGCCGAGCGATGCGAGCGAGCGGCGCAATGCAAAGCGGCCTTTGCTGCGCTCGGAGCGCGCCTTCGGCTCAATCGGTGCGAGTGGCGCTGTCTCGGGCAGGCTATTGAAGCCAATGATACGCACGACCTCTTCGATCAAATCTTCCTCAAGCGTGATGTCGAAGCGGTAGACGGGTGGTTTGACGGTGATGATTTCACCGTTCTGTGTTGCAGGCAGACCGAGCTTCGCAAACACTTCCATGCACTGAGCAGCCGTCACAGGCATGCCAATCACCTTGCAGGCCCGCGCCACGCGTAGCTGCACTTCTCGCTCCTTCGGCATGTTGGGCTGCTGATCGTCAACGATAGACGCTTGCCCACCGCAAATCTCTTGCACAAGGCGCGTGATGCGCTCAAGATGCGCCACAGTCAGCACCGGATCAACACCGCGCTCAAAGCGATGGCCCGCATCGGTAGAAAAGTTAAACCGACGCGAGCGGCCCGCCACAGCTTCGGGCCACCAGAAGGCGGCTTCGATGTAAATATTTTGCATCTCGTCACTCACCGCAGTTGCGTCGCCACCCATGATGCCCGCGAGTGACTCCACGGCTTGATCGTCTGCAATGATGCCGACCTTCTCGTCAAGAGTGACGGTATTGCCATTAAGCAGCTTGAGCGTCTCGCCCTGCTTTGCCCAGCGCACATCGAGGCCACCATGAATCTTGTCAAGATCAAAAATATGACTCGGGCGGCCGTATTCAAACATCACGTAATTCGAGATATCCACCAACGGCGAGACGCTGCGCTGCCCGCAAGCAGCCAAGCGATCTGCCATCCACTGCGGCGTTTTCGCCTTCGTATTCACACCGCGCACGATGCGGCCGGAGAAGCGGCCACACAAATCAGTTGCTGTTATTTTCACTGCCAGCTTGTCTTGGCTCGTCGCTTGCACTGGCTCAATGGCAGGCGTGATGAGTGGCGCGCCCGTGATGGCCGAGAGTTCGCGCGCAATGCCGTACACGCTCAAGTTGTGGCCCAAGTTCGGCGTGAGCTTGAGCGTGAAGAGCGTATCGTCCAGCTTCAAATAATCACGAATGCTCGTGCCAATCGGCGCGTCTGCTGCCAACTCGTACAAGCCCTCATTCGCTTCACTGATCTTGAGCTCTTTCGCCGAGCACAACATGCCTTGGCTTTCCACGCCACGCAATTTGCCGAGCTTGATTTCAAAGGCTTTGCCGTCTTCGCTTGGCGGCAACTCCGCGCCCACAAGCGCCACAGGAATGCGAATGCCAATTCGAGCATTA
>JANMFP010000262.1:0-3936 GCA_031378135.1 Variovorax sp.
CTCAGGAGCAGCGCCGCAAGCAGCTTTTGCAGCTTTTGGCCGAAATTGAAAAGCGCATCAACGAACAAAATGCCCGCCCGAAAAAGCGCTACATCAGCCCAGCCACGCGCGAAGAGGTGTATGCAATTTACTATGACGGCCTGCGCCGCAAAATTGAAGACCGCGGCACGCAGAATTTCCCCGAAGCAGCGGGCAACAAGCTCTACGGTGAGCTGACGATGATCGTGACTGTGAATCACGATGGCCGCGTGCTTGATACTGAGGTGATTGAAACTTCAGGCATCACAGCGCTGGATCGCCGCGCGCAAAGCATCGCCAAAGCCGCTGGCCCTTTCGGCAAATTCACCGATGAGATGCGCCGCAGAGCGGATCAAATTGTTGTTGTTTCGCGCTTCAAATTCACGCGTGACGAAACCTTAGAAACCAAGTTGCAATCTCGGTAAATATGGTGCGTATTCTTGGCCGTTGGATCCTCTTGGTGTTGCTTGCAGGTTTGGCCTTGCAATTGTTTTTCGTGATGCGCGTGATCAGCATGCGTTGGATCGATCCGCAATCCACTGCTTTTGAGCGCTCTGAGATTTGGCAGTTGGCTGCGCAATCCGATAAGGCCTTTGTGTGGAAGCAGCAATGGCTGCCGTACGATAAAATCTCCGACAACATGAAACGCGCGGTGATCGCCAGCGAAGATGGTGATTTTGCGTATCACGATGGCGTGGAGTGGGATGCGATTGAGAAGGCTTGGCAGCGCAACAATAAGGCTGAGCAAGTTGCTGAGCGGCGCAGCAAGCGCACGGGTAAGGTGATCCCGCCGAAGGTTGTGGGAGGCTCCACCATCACGCAGCAGTTGGCGAAGAATTTGTTTCTCTCCGGCGAGCGCACTTTTCTGCGTAAGGGGCAAGAGTTTGTGATCACTTTCGCGCTCGAAGCATTCCTGCCCAAAGAGCGAATCTTGGAGATATATATCAATTCGGTAGAGCTTGGCTCAGGTGTGTTTGGCGTAGAAGCCGCTGCACAGCATTACTTTCGCAAGAGCGCGGCAAAGCTCTCTGCCTACGAAGCGGCAAGGCTAGCCGTGATGTTGCCGCGACCTAAATTTTTTGAAAAAACGCTGAACTCTTCCTATTTGTCTTCGCGCGCGCAGACGATTGCGGCGCGGATGGGTGATGCAGAGCTTCCTTGAAGAAAAATCGCTGGGTAGCCGGCATGAAATATGCACGGAGCGCTATCAAATTTGTAGTTTTCCAGCATAACCCGTCATCTCCAAATACCCGCGCCCCACCAGTTTGCCTTGCGTATCCAGCATGTCAGCCAAGCCTTCCCAATAGACCGTGCCGGTAGAGCTTTTGCTGTCGAGTTCTTGTGCGTTCATGAGCGAGCGCACTGCGTAAGTGCCGCGCGATGTGATCACTTGCCATTGCATGGGATAGCGGCCACGGCTGCTGGGGCTCTCCCAAATTTGACTGCTTTTGAATTGCACATCGGCGGGCTGGAAGATGGTGGTGGCCATAGCATCTCGAAATCTGCCGCCGGACCAAAGTGCTGAACCATCGGCGCGACGAAGCTGGAAGGCCGTCATGCTGCTGCCATCAAAAAGATTCATGCCGATCCAATCCCAGCCAACGGCTTCGGGGTGAAGCAGTTCGTTGCTCCATTCGTGATCCAACCATGCAATGCCATTTTTTATCGGCTTTGAGTTGCCTGCATACGTGATGCTGCCAGTGGCATTCAGTTGCGGTTGGCTGTAGTAATAACTGGCTTGTTTGTCTTCCGGACCTTTGCGTGAGAGGCCCTGCTTGCCTTGCAGAAGCAGGGGCTGCGTGGGTGCGAATTGCAGATCGAATTGGAAATCTAGTGCTTTGATACGGCTGGTGTAGCTGCCTTGCGCATCTCGTTTCAAAGTCCAATCGCGCAGTTTCACATCGGTGGTTTCTTCGCTGGCTTCTGCGATGCCAAAACCTGCGCGGGCGATGCGTTGATCGTGGAAATGTTTTTGTTGGTTTGTATCGGTTATTGCAGCATGCGCGAAGAGCAGTTGTTTGGCGGCGAAGCGGGAGTTGAGCGGCTGAGCAACATCAACCCGCGAGCGAAAAAAAGTGATTTGAAAGCCAAGCACATTGGGTTTGGCCGGCGTGCCAACATCAGCATAGCCCGTGAGATACCACCACTCGGTGCGAAATTCAGGATGCGCCCCATGATCGCGTGGGAAGCTCAGCGTTTTCACAGGCAAGGCGAATGCTTTGCGCCCAGCGAGCAGAGCGGGCGAGAGCAGGGCTGAGAATAGCAAAGCAGAGCGGCGCAGCATCACCAATCCTCCTTCACGGCCAGCACCGCATCGTTTGATGCAGCGGCGCGGCCTGCGAGCCAAGCGGTGATCGTGCCAGCGAGCATCACAGCTGCGGCTAGGAGCAGCAGGCGCAGCCAAGGAATGCTCATGTCCATCGTCCACCGGAAGCTTTGCGGATTCACCACGTGAATCAACACGAGAGAGACCAGCAAGCCAAGCGTGCAGCCAGCTATGGCTCCAATAGCCGTCCACGCAGCGCCTTCAAGGGCGACCACGCGAAGAATCTGCGAGCGGGTGAGCCCCAAATGCGCGAGCAAGCCGAATTCTTTGCGGCGAGAAAGCACTTGCGCTGAAAAGCTGGTGGCAATGCCAAACAAGCCAATCGCAATCGCCACGGCTTGCAACCAATACGTGACGGCAAAGCTGCGGTCAAACATTTTGAGCGAGATGCTGCGAATCTCAGCGCTGCTGGCAAACTCCACAAGGGTAGCCAGTTGCGCATCGCTGCTAAAGAGCTGGCGAATCTGCGCTTGTAATGCTTTTTCATCTGTATTGCCTCTCGGCCAAATCGCTAAATCATTGATCTTGGCATCGCCACTGAGCTGCACATACTGCGCATGATCAATCACCACAGAGCCAAACTGCCGCACATAATCGCGCCACACGCCTGCCACGTAAAACACGGGCGGCTTTTGATTCGCTACGATTTCAGGAGCGCCACGCGCTTGATTTATGCCGGCTACCAGCCATTTTCGATCATAAATTTGCCCAAGTACTGCGCCATGGAGCGGCAGCATGGCCTCGCTCACATACAGCGCAATCGCGCCGGGCACAGGCGGCGGCTGCGCATTGCCCACCATTGGCAACACTTGGGCCGCACCCTCAAGCGAAATTGGCCGTGCGATCAATTGCACATCGGGTAATGCAGTGCCCACCTTCAAATTTTGCAAACGCAGGCCTTGCACACGCTCCACATTTGGCAGCGTCGAAATCTGCTGCACCACTTCGGCTGGGAAATACAAACCCTGAGCCGTTTGTGTGGAAGAGGTGAGCCGTGCATACAGCGGCGCGGGCAGCATGGTGTCAAGCCAAGTGCTCACCGAGACGCGAAAGCTGCTCACCATCACCGTGAGCGCCACACCTAAGCTCAGCGCTGCCACCACACCACTGACTGCTACAACAGCCACCTCGCGCATGCGCCGCGCGCGCTCCACTGCGAGCATCGGCAAAGCGCGAGCAGCAACGAATGGTGAGAGCTTGTCGTAAGCCAAACTCACGCCCCAAGGCAGCAAGCCCATGCCGCCCACCAATAGCAAGCCCACGGAGAGATACGCAGCGATTGGCAGGCCGAAGAGTGGTGGAGCCGCCGCGAATATTGCACCGATTGCTACCAAAAGAAGAGCAATCCATGGTTTGCGCTGTGCGGTATGAATGCTGCCCAAACCTTTGAGTGTTTGTGCCAGTGGCATGCTTTGCGCCGAACGCGCTGGCCACCAAGCGCCCACGACGGCCGCAAGCCAGCCAAGCCATCCATAAACGCTTGCCGCTGCGCTGCTCCACTGTAATGGCGGCGTCGCACCGGAAAAATAACCGCCGCCCAAATCACCGCCCAGCGCTTTCAATCCCAGCGAAGCCAGCGCCGTGCCCAAGGC
>JANMFP010000317.1:0-3337 GCA_031378135.1 Variovorax sp.
AAACTCGGTGCTGTTGGCATCTTTCAAGCCAGCCATATGGCGCGCGTATTCAATGGTGGCCACTTGCATGCCGAGGCAAATGCCAAGGTAAGGCACTTTGTTTTCTCGCGCGAATTTTGCGGCTTGTATTTTGCCTTCTACCCCACGCGCACCAAAGCCGCCCGGTACGAGCACGGCATCGAATTTAGCGAGCTGAGATACGCTGTTTGCATCAATCGTCTCTGAATCGATGTAGGTGATGTTGACGCGCGCTTGGTTCTTCAGGCCCGCATGTTTGAGCGCTTCATTCAGCGACTTATAGCTGTCAGACAGATCCACATATTTGCCCACCATGGCAATGCTCACATCGGCTTGCGGATGCTCCACGGCATGCACCAAAGCATCCCAGCGGGCGAGCTTGGCGGGCGGCGTGTTGAGGCGCAGCTTGTCGCAAATCAGGCCATCGAGCCCTTGCTCGTGCAGCATGCGCGGGACTTTGTAAATCGTGTCTACATCCCACATGCTGATCACGCCCCAAGGCTGAACATTGGTAAACAGCGAGATTTTTTCCATCTCGTCTTCAGGAATTTTGCGATCGGCGCGGCAAAGCAGGGCATCAGGCTGAATGCCGATTTCGCGCAGCTTTTGCACCGTGTGTTGCGTGGGCTTGGTTTTCAGTTCGCCCGCGGCTTTGATGAAAGGCACGTAGGTGAGATGCACGAAGGCTGTGTTGCCCACACCAGCGCGAAGGCTTAATTGACGCACGGCTTCTAGGAAGGGCAATGACTCAATATCGCCCACCGTGCCGCCGATCTCGACGATGGCCACGTCAACCGCATCTGGCGTGCCGATGCCAGCGCCACGCTTGATGAATTCTTGGATTTCATTGGTCACATGCGGGATCACCTGCACCGTCTTGCCCAAATAATCGCCGCGCCGCTCTTTCTCCAGCACGGATTGATAAATTTTTCCAGTGGTGAAGTTGTTGGTTTTCTTCATCCGCGTGTCGATGAAGCGTTCGTAGTGGCCCAAATCAAGATCGGTTTCAGCACCATCTTCGGTGACATAAACCTCGCCATGCTGAAAGGGCGACATCGTGCCAGGATCAACGTTGATGTACGGATCGAGTTTGATAAGGGTGACTTTGAGGCCGCGCGATTCTAGAATCGCGGCCAGTGATGCGGAAGCGATGCCCTTGCCTAAGGAAGACACCACGCCGCCGGTGACGAAGACAAATTTGGTCATGAGTCGCTCGGTGGAAATTAAGATTTTATCCCACCCGAAACCTCATTCTTATTGACTTCGCAGTGATCGGCTCAAAAAAATCACTGGGATCAATCCGACCAACACCAAAACCAGCGAAGGCAGTGCAGCCTCCGCCAAGCGCTCGTCTTTGGCAAGCTGGTAGGCCACCACGGCCAGCGTATCGTGGTTAAACGGGCGCAGCACCAGCGTGGCTGGCAGCTCTTTCATCACATCGACGAACACCAGGAGCATCGCCGCAATCGCGCTGCGCGAGAGCAAGGGCGCATGCACGCGCGTGAGCAGCTTGATGCCGGAGCAGCCGAGCATGCGGGCAGAATCATCGAGGCTCTGTGGAATGCGTGAATAGCCGCTTTGAATGCTTTGCAGCGCCACGGCGGTGAAGCGCACGAGATAGGCCCACATCACGCCCAAAATAGTGGTGGTGACCAACGCGCCGATGCTCCAATTTGGCTGCCACTTTTGCAACACGCCAACGGGCAACAGCAGGCCCACCACGATGACTGCGCCCGGCACGGCATAGCCCATGCCGACGATATGCGTGATGATGTGTGTGAACCTGCTCGATTGCCTGCGCCCAGCAAATGCTAGAGCGAGTGCGAATGCTGTGGCCAACAACGCAGCAATGCCCGCGAGCTTGAAACTGTTGAACGACCACTGCACAAATTGCGCCCAGCGCGTGGGCTCATCATCGCCCATGCTCTGCAGCAAAGGCCGCAGCATCATCAGCACCGGCAGCGCAAAGCCCAGCAAGATAGGAAGAGCGCATAAGAGCTGCGCCCGAAACTGTTTGCGGCCATTCAGCAGCACAGGCTTGGCTTCCATGCTGCCAGCGCGCTGACCTTTGCCTGCTGCGAAGCGCATTTTTTTCTGAGCGCGGCGCTCTAGTTTGAGGAGCACAGCCACGACGACCAGCAGCATCGCAGCGAGTTGCGCGGCAGCAATCCGGTCATCCATCGCGAGCCATGCCTTGTAAATGCCTGCGGTAAAGGTTTGAATGCCGAAATAACTCGATACGCCGAAATCAGCCAAAGTCTCCATCAGCGCAAGCGCCACGCCTGCTGCCACGGCTGGGCGAGCCAAGGGCTAGGCGATGCTGCGAATGCGCGTGGAGAGCGGCGCGCCCAGCAAGCGAGCTGCTTCCATCAAATGTGCTGCCCTCTCAGACAGCGCGGTGCGAGCAAGCAAATACACATACGGGTAGAGCGTGAAGATAAAGAGAAGCGCAGCGCCCCAAGTGCTACGAATCTCGGGCAGCATGCGGCCTTGCAAGCTAAAAGTCTCGCGAATCCAGCTCTGCGCAGGGCCTGAAAATTGCAAAAAATCTGTATAAGCGTAAGCAGAAACGTATGCCGGCATGGCCAGCGGCAGCAGCAGCGCCCATTCGAAAAAGCGCCGGCCTTTGAATTCAAACAGCGTCACGGCACATGCTGTTCCCGTGCCAATCAAGGCTGTGCCCACCGCAACAGCTGCGCAGAGTGCTATGGAAGTGATTGCGTATTGCGGCAATACCGTGCTCGCCATTTGCGCCAAGATCGAACTGCTCACGCCATTCCATTGCAGCAATGCCGCGAATACGGCGAGCACGGGCAGGGCGATGAGGAAGGCGACTAGAAATGAGCTCAGTGCAAGGGGGAAATGAAGCAGTCTCTGCATAATGTTCGCATAAAGCGTAATGAGAATTGTACGCATTTACAATGGTTCTATGTATTTGCAATTGAAAGAACTCAGCGCGCGCTATGACGGTTTGCAGGCCAGCGCTGTGAGCCATGTGACGTTTGGCCTCAAAGCTGGCGATATTGGCGTGTTGATTGGGCCATCGGGCTGCGGCAAGACGACGCTGCTGCGAGCAGTGGCTGGCCTTGAGCCGGTGAGCGAGGGCAGTATTCAGCTTGCGGGCGAAGAGGTGAGTAGAGCGGGTTTTAGCAAGCCACCTGAGCAGCGGCGCATTGGAATGGTGTTTCAAGATTACGCCTTGTTCCCGCACATGGATGTGGGCCGCAATGTGGCTTTTGGCATCATGAATACGCCCGATGTTGAGCGGCGCGAGCGGGTGCGCGAGGTGTTGGCTTTGGTTGGCCTGGAAGGCGAGCGC
>JANMFP010000362.1:0-11455 GCA_031378135.1 Variovorax sp.
TGGCCAAATTGTTGCAACAGCCAGCGCCATTGCTGGCGCGATAAATTAATTCTCAACCGACTCCTCACCCCAACTTTAAAAGAAAGACATCATGAAACTCACCAACTTTCCGAGAGTCCGCATCACCCACGGCCCAACTCCGCTTGAATTTATGCCCCGTATGAGCGAGGCGCTGGGTGGCCCCAATCTGTACATCAAACGTGACGATTGCACCGGCTTGGGCTCGGGCGGCAACAAAACCCGCAAGCTAGAATTTTTAATGGCCGATGCCGTGAAGCATGGTGCAGACACCATCATCACCCAAGGCGCAACGCAATCCAACCACGCACGCCAGACGGTAGCGATCGCCGCCAAAATGGGCATGAAGTGCGAGATTTTGCTGGAAGACCGCACGGGTTCGAAAGTGGAGAACTACAAACAGTCTGGCAACGTGTTCTTAGATCATCTCTACGGTGCAACTGTGCAAGAAGTAGCTGGCGGCACAGACATGAACGCCGCCATGGCCAAGCTGGCCGACGAACTGCGTGCCAAAGGACAAAAACCGTACATCATTCCCGGCGGTGGGTCTGACCCGATAGGCGCGCTGGGCTATGTCGTCTGCGCACTGGAGCTGGTCGACCAGTTCAACAACTTAGGTTTGAACGTAAGCTGCGTAACGCACGCCACGGGCAGTGCGGGTACGCAAGCGGGTTTGGTGGCTGGGTTTGAAGGCAGCCGCAGCCAAATACCCGTTTTAGGCATTGGCGTGCGCGCGCCTAAAGAAGCGCAAGAAACCAATGTCTACAACTTGGCAGTTAAAACGGCCGAGCTACTCGGCGTACCCGGAAGCGTGAGCCGCGAGAGCGTCAAGGCTAACTGCGACTATGTGGGCGGAGGCTACGGTGTACCCACACCAGGCATGATTGAAGCCGTCACGATGGTGGCGCGACTCGAGGGCATTTTGCTAGACCCTGTTTATTCAGGCAAAGGCATGGCTGGTTTGATTGATCTTTGCCGCAAAGGGCATTTCAAGAAGGGCGAGAACGTGGTGTTCTTGCATACGGGTGGTTCTGTTGCACTGTATGGCTACATGGATGCTTTCAGTGGTTTGAAACCGCTTTAGTATCTACTGACAAAACCAGTAAGGATGGCAGCATGATCGGAGTTTTAGGCGGCATGGGGCCGCTGGCCACGCTCGATTTTTTCAACAAGGTCTTGCAAGCTACTCCCTCGAGTGGCGACGCTGACCACGTGCCACTATTGATCCAATCTGACCCGCGTATACCACCACGCCCACCGGCAATTCTGGGAGACGGTATATCGCCTCTACCCGCTCTACTGGCCGGGCGTGACCGCTTGATTGCTGCGGGTGCTACGGCGCTTGTTATGCCCTGCAATACAGCCCATTTTTGGTTTGCGGATCTGGCTCAGGGCTGCGCGGTTCCTTTTATCAGCATCGTTGATGCCAGTATTCATGAGCTGCGCGACTTGGCCGTAGCCGGCAAGCCCATTGGCCTGATTGCCACTCGCGCCACTTTGGCGGCCGACATTTTTCAGGCGCCGCTCAAACGCGCGGGCTACACGTCTGTCCAGCCGGACGAAGCCACAATGAACACGCTTGTTTTACCGGGCATAGAACTCGTCAAAGCGGGGCACGCTGAGCAAGGCGGGAAGATGCTTGAGCAAGCTGTTCAGACGCTATTAGCTCGCGGCGCTTGCGCGGTGGTTCTGGCCTGCACAGAAATACCGTTGGCGTTAGACGCCGTCCAGTCTGCATCACGCGCTCAGTGCGTTGACAGCACTGCAGCGTTGGCACGCGCTTGTGTAGCGTGGTGGCAAGCTACACAAGCTCAGATCAATTAGGGCGTTCAATGGACTGATTTAGAAGGCGTCCTCGTTAGGCTCTAGACGCCATGATTGAGCCATGCATCCAATTTTCATACTTGATGTGATGGTAAATATCTCCGTGTGCGATAAAGCGGAGAGCGTATCGCGGACAATCACCGGATGTCTTCTATCGAGTCCACGATTCAGCCCAGTGACACCCATAGCCCCGAGCTGCTCGCCCAAGTCGCTGCCCTGCCTTTGCTGCCCGGCGTATACCGCTATTTCGATGCCAACAATGTGCTGCTGTATGTAGGCAAAGCGAAGAGCTTAAAAAAGCGAGTGTCGAGCTATTTCCAGAAGAGCCACGACGGCACGCGGATTGGGCACATGGTCTCGCGGATTTCGCGAATGGAGACCACGGTGGTGCGCTCTGAGGCCGAGGCGCTGTTGCTGGAAAACAATCTGATCAAAACGCAGAATCCGCGCTTCAATATTTTGTTTCGGGATGACAAGAGCTATCCTTATTTGAAGCTCACCGGGCAGCCTATTTTTAAGCAAAAAGTGGCAGTGGCCGGCATAAAATATGCACATAGTGCTATTGATTCAGGAGTATCTCATAAACTGGATGTCAAGCCGCAAGACTTTCCCCGCATGGCGTATTACCGCGGTGCAGTGGACAAGCGCCATCGTTTCTTCGGCCCTTATCCCAGCGCTTGGGCGGTGAAGGAAACGATTCAGTTGTTGCAGAAAGTTTTCAAACTGCGCACCTGCGAAGACACGGTTTTTTCCAACCGCACGAGGCCATGTTTGCTCTATCAAATCAAGCGCTGCTCCGCGCCTTGCGTAGGCCATGTGGATGCGATGAGCTATGCACAAGATGTTAACAACGCGGAGCGCTTTTTGCGTGGCGAGACGCAGGCTGTGTTGCAAGAATTGCAAGAAGTCATGATGGCGCATGCCGAGCAATTGCAGTTTGAACTGGCTGCCGAGCGGCGCAATCAAATCTCGGCGCTTTCCAAGGTGCTGCACACGCAGGCGATGGACACGGCAGAGGACAAAGATGTAGACATCTTGGCCGTCAAGGTCAATGGCGGCAGAGCGTGTGTGAATCTGGCGATGGTGCGCGGCGGCAGGCATTTGGGCGATCGGCCCTACTTTCCTGCGCATGTGGACGATGCGAGCGCGCTGGATGTGCTAGAGGCTTTCATTGCCCAACATTACATCGATGTGCCCGCGCCGCCGATTTTGATCTTGAGCGAGAAGGTCGACAGCACGTTGATCGACCTTTTATCCGAGCAAACCGGCATCAAAATTACTGCGCTGCATCAGCCGCGTGAGCAGCGCAAAGCTTGGCTAGAAATGGCGCAAAAAAATGCCGATATTCAGCTCGCCAGATTGCTGGCCGAAGAAGGCTCGCAGCAAGCGCGCACGCGAGCATTGGCCGATGCGCTCGATCTCGCGCTCGATGATTTGGCGCTGCTGCGCATTGAATGCTTCGATATTTCTCACACCGCCGGCGAGGCCACGCAAGCCAGCTGCGTGGTGTTTGAAGGCCACAAAATGAAGAGCGCGGACTACCGCCGCTACAACATCGAAGGCATCACCGGCGGCGATGATTACGCAGCGATGCGTCAGGTGTTAACCAGGCGATACAGCAAGCTGATCGAAGGAGCTCGCAAGAACGAGGCCAAGATGCCCGATCTCGTGCTCATCGACGGCGGCAAAGGCCAAATCAGCTCTGCGAAAGAAGTGTTTGATACGCTGGGTCTTGATCTCGGTTTGCTGGTGGGCGTTGAAAAAGGCGAAGGCCGCAAAGTTGGTTTGGAAGAGCTGGTGTTTGCCGATGGCAGAGAAAAAGTGTATCTCGGCAAAGATTCCGCCGCCCTCATGCTGATCGCGCAAATCCGCGATGAAGCGCACCGCTTTGCCATCACGGGCATGCGCGCCCAGCGCGCCAAAGTGCGCACAGGTGGTAGCAAATTGGAAGAAATTGCTGGTGTGGGCGCTAAAAGACGTGCGAAACTCTTGCAGCGCTTCGGAGGCATTCGCGGCGTGGCTGCTGCCAGTGTGGAAGACCTCACCACGGTGGACGGCATATCCAAAGAATTAGCCCAGGAGATTTATCGTGCCTTGCATTAAGAAAACCCCGTTTTTTAAGAGAAATCAACATCTAGCCGGCATAGAATCTGCATCGAACGCTATTAAATCAGTAGCAATTTCGGTGTGCATGTTGGCAGCACTTGCCGGTTGCAAGAGCCGCCCGATGGCGCCGCAAACAACCGAGCCGCCTACGCCAGCGCCTGCACCCGTTTTCACACCCCAAGCGCCGCCCCCCGCCTCAAGCAGCACGCTGCCAGCAGCAGGAAGCTGGGCAGAATACCGCCGCCGAGCCGCACAAATCATCATTGGCAGCAACCCCGGCGCGAGCTTCACCGGCCCGCAGCCGGCTCAGTGGAGCGGCATTGCAACAGTGACTGTCATGCTCAATGCCAATGGCTCGATTCGTTCGCTCGATCTCATGCGTGGCTCGCGTATCTCTCCAGAGGTCAATGATTTAGCCTTGACCGCAGTGCGCCGCGGTCTCAATTACGGTTCCGTAGAAAACTTGCCTCAACCTTGGCAGTTCAACGAGACGTTTTTGTACAACGATCAAAATAAATTTCAACTTGTCACCATCGTCGAAGGCCGTTGATTGCGCCACGCCAGCCTCATCAGCCAGCGCCGTGACACAATCACCTCATGTTTTTCACGATCCCCACCCTCCTGACCTGGACTCGAATCATTGCGATTCCGCTGATCGTCGGCGTTTATTACAGCGATGGCATGCCGATGGCGACGAAGAACTGGGTGGCCACGGTGATGTTTGTGGTGTTCGCGCTCACTGACTGGCTCGATGGGTATTTGGCGCGCAAGCTCAATCAAACCTCGAGTTTTGGCGCATTTTTAGATCCGGTGGCGGATAAATTCTTGGTCTGCGCGGCGCTGCTTGTTTTGGTTCATATGCAACGCACCGATGTGTTTGTGGCGCTGATCATCATTGGCCGCGAAATTGCGATTTCTGCGCTGCGTGAATGGATGGCGCAAATTGGCGCGGCGCGGTCTGTGGCCGTCCACATGCTTGGTAAGCTCAAAACCACGGTGCAAATGGTGGCGATTCCTTTCCTCTTGTTTGATGGCCCGTTGTTTGGCCTGATCAACACCCGCATTTGGGGCACTTGGCTGATTTGGATAGCCGCGATTTTGACCGTGTGGAGCATGGTGTATTACCTGCAAAAAGCGCTGCCTGAGATTCGTGCGCGAGTGAAATGAACTCGCAGCTTGAAAACGCATGGCTGCGCGCCATGCCTGGCGTCTTCGTGTTGATTTGGTCCACCGGCTTTGTCAGCGCCAAGCTGGCGATGCCACATGCCGGCCCATTTTCTTTTCTCTGCGCACGCTATGCGGCCACCATCGTGTGCTTCATGCTGTGGATTTATTGGGCCAAGCCAGCTTGGCCGCAAGGCCGCTCGCAATGGCTGCATTTGGGCATCTCCGGCATCTTGATGCATGCGGGCTATTTAGGCGGTGTGTGGGCGGCGATCAAGCTGGGCATGAGCGCTGGTTTATCGGCTCTCATCGTGAGCTTGCAACCCATCATCACGGCGATTTGGCTCTCTTCCCAAGGCTCGAGTGTCAGCAAGCGGCAATGGCTAGGCTTGGCGCTCGGCATGCTGGGGCTGGGGTTTGTGCTCTCTGACAAGCTGGGCACCATCGAAGTTACGCTCGTTCCGATGCTGTGGGTGTTGCTTGCACTGACAGCCATCACGATTGGCACGCTGTATCAGAAAGCATGGGTCAAGCCCTGTGATGTGCGCACAGCCAACACCGTGCAAATGATGGGCGCATTGGTGGTGAGCTTGCCGCTCGCGCTCCTCGAGCCACATCACATCACTTGGAATACCGATACCGTGCTCGCCTTGGTATGGGCGGTGCTTGGGCTGTCGATGGGTGCAAGCTCGCTGATGTATTTGATGATCCAGCGCGGCGCGGTCAGCCGCGTCACAGCGCTGCTCTATCTCGTCCCGCCCACCACAGCTGTGATCGCATGGCTGATGTTTGGCGAGCGCATCACGGCGTTGATGCTCCTAGGCATGCTGATTGCAGCGTATGCCGTGTATTTGGTGCTCAAGCCAGCCACAGAGCCCAAATTTCAAGCGAAATAGGGCGATAGCCGGCATGAAATGTGCGTAGATTGCTATTCATTACATAGCATCACTTCATCGCTCCCAAGGCCTCGCCTTGAACCGCGCCATCAAATGCTCACGCAGCAACTGCACGCGCTTAGGCGTTTGCGCGCGAAAGGGCGCGAGCCACTGAATGTCTGCGTTGCGCATGGCATAGCTGGGCAAGACCCTCTGCAGCTTGCCTGCCGCGATGAGAGGCGCCACATCCCACAAGCTGCGCAGCATGATGCCGCGCCCTTGCATGCACCAATCGCGCACAAGCTCGCCCGAATTGCTGACCAGAGCGCCTTTGACTTTGACCGCTTGCGCAGGCTCTCGCTCAAGGCTGAGCAGCCAAGTGCTGCTAGGCGTCTCGCTCTCGCGCACCAGCAGGCAATCGTGCGCCGCCAAATCTTCCAAGCTGCGCGGCTTGCCATGCGCTTTGATATACGCTGGCGAGGCCACCAAGACGCGCTCGTTTTTAGCCAACAAGGTAGCGGACCATTGGCTCGTGCGATTGGCCTGCGGTGCCCACAGCCACACGGCCGCATCAAAACCATCCACGGCCAAATCAGGCAATTTTTCTGTCAGCTGCACATCAATGCGCACTTGCGGATACTGCGTTTGAAACTGCGCCAGCGCTGCGCTCAGCCACATGCGGCCGAAGCCAAAAGTTGCGGCCAGCCGAATCTGCCCTGAAGGCTCGCGCGCTTGATCGCGCAGCGCATCTTCAGCTTCATTGAAGCTGGCCAGCAGCGCCACCGCCCGTTCGCAGAGCAGCTCGCCTTCTGCCGTGGCGGCCACGCGGCGCGTGGTGCGATAAAACAATTTCACGCCCAACTGCGCCTCCAACGCTGCGAGCCGCTTGGTGACGGCGCTGGCCTGAATGCCCAATTGCTCTGACGCAGCCACCAAGCTGCCCGCCTCGCGTATGCCCAGCACCAGCTCTAAATCTGCACGCTCCATGGTTTATTCGTTCCAAAAAAGAAGCAATCAATTGCCGTATTATTGCTTTATCTTGAACATAATGTCACGCACAATACAGGCATGTTTGACGGATTCACCCCCTTTTCATTGGAGCGCAACGGCATCACTCTGCATGGCCGGGCTGCCTTAGATGCGCCCTGCGTTGGACCGCCTCTGCTCCTGCTGCATGGTCACCCGCAAACGCATGCGATGTGGCATAAAGTTGCGCCCGATCTGGCCAAGCGCTTCAAGCTGGTGCTCCTAGATTTGCGCGGCTATGGCGATTCAGATCGCCCCGCCACCACGACAGATCATGCGCCCTACAGCAAACGTGAAATGGCGCTCGATGCGCTGGCCGTGATGCAACACTTCGGTTACGCACAATTCAATGTCTTGGCACATGACCGAGGCGCGCGCGTGGCGCATCGCTTAGGCGCAGATCATCCGCTTGCCGTGCAGCGCATGATGCTGCTCGACATTGCGCCCACGCTGGCGATGTACGAGCACACCTCGCGCGCCTTTGCCACTGCTTATTGGCATTGGTTCTTCTTAATTCAGCCGCCGCCTTTGCCAGAAGTATTGATAGAAAGCGACCCGGTGCGCTACATCCGCTCCGTGATGGGCAAGCGCCACGCGGGCTTGGCGGCATTCGCACCCGAGGCGCTTGCAGAATACGAGCGTTGCATCCAAATCCCGGGCAGTGCGCACGGTATTTGTGAAGACTACCGCGCCAGCAATTCCATCGATTTAGAACATGATCGGGCGGATATCGCAGCGGATAAAAAGCTCGTCATACCGCTGCGCATTCTCTGGGGCGAGCATGGCGCAGTCGGTGCAAATTTTGATGTGCTGGGGCTCTGGGGCGAGCGCGCAACCCAAGTCTCAGGCCGCGCCTTGCCCTGCGGCCATTACATTGCCGAAGAAGCCCCTGGAGAACTGTTCGCCGAGGCCCACAATTTTTTCTCGTCTTAAATCCACAAAAGGAAATTCACCATGACACAACACCGCATTGCAGTGATCGCTGGCGACGGCATTGGCACAGAAGTCATGCCCGAAGGCGTGCGCGTCTTGGAAGCCGCCGCCACCAAATTCGGCATTGATCTGAAGTTCGATCATTTCGATTTTTCTAGCTGGGCGTATTTCGAGAAGCACGGAAAAATGCTGCCTGACAACTGGAAAGATCAAATCGGCGGCCACGATGCCATCTATTTCGGCGCAGTCGGCTGGCCCGATAAAATCCCCGATCACATCTCGCTCTGGGGCTCTCTGCTCATGTTTCGCCGCGAGTTTGATCAATACATCAACCTGCGCCCCGCCAAGCTCATGCCCGGCGTAAGAGCGCCCGTGGTCAAGCGCGATGGCACGCCGTATCAAGCAGGCGAGATTGACTTTTACATCGTGCGCGAAAACACCGAAGGCGAATACTCCAGCATCGGCGGCAAGATGTTCCCCGGCACCGAGCGCGAAATCGTGTTGCAAGAGAGCGTGTTCACTCGCATTGGTGTGGATCGCGTTTTGAAGTTCGCTTTCGAGCTCGCACAATCGCGCCCCAAAAAGCACCTGACCAGCGCCACCAAATCCAATGGGATCTCGATCTCGATGCCTTATTGGGATGAGCGTGTCGAAGCCATGGCCAAGGGCTATCCAGCCATCAACGTCGATAAATTCCACATCGACATCTTGACTGCGCATTTCGTGCAGCGTCCCAGCTTCTTCGATGTCGTCGTCGCTTCCAATTTGTTTGGCGACATCCTGTCGGATCTCGGCCCCGCATGCACCGGCACGATTGGCATCGCACCGAGCGCCAATTTGAACCCGACGAAAAAAGCCCCATCGCTATTTGAGCCAGTGCATGGCTCTGCGCCAGACATCGCCGGCAAAAACATCGCCAACCCCATCGGCCAAATCTGGGCCGGCGCGATGATGCTTGAGCACCTCGGCCACAAAGCCGCGCACGATGCAATTCTGGCCACGATTGAGAAAGTGATTCAACCCGGCAGCGATGCGCCACTCACCCGCGATATGGGCGGCACGGCGAGCACGCAAGAATTAGGCAAAGCAATTGCTGCGGCGCTTTAAGCGACTGTGCATTGAAGTTCTGTTCGTATAAGCGCAAGCACCACAGGTAACAAGCGTTCCCTAATGCTTGTTACTTGTGCGCGTCAAGCGCTTTATGAAAACATATGTGCTGTATGTCTGGCAACGTGGTTAATCAGCCGCAAAGCCGCGCCGAATCTAGATTTTCAGATATTGATAACGTGATTTAAAACACAAAATATGCTGCATGCATGCACGTTTTCTGCGTGTAAATGCGCATAGAATTCGATTTCGCGTCTTCGCAAATCAGAGCAGGTTAGCGCAGTCGACCCATATTCACCTAATCAATGTTCCGCATCTTCCCGAGGAGTCATAATGAACAAAACAGATTTGATCGAACACATCGCCAAACAAGCTGACATCTCCAAAGCCGCTGCTACGCGTGCCCTCGAAGCCACTCTTGGTGCGGTAAAAACCACCTTGAAAAAAGGAGGAAGCGTCTCCGTTGTCGGCTTCGGCACTTTCGCTGTAGGCAAACGTGCAGCTCGCGCAGGTCGCAATCCACGCACTGGCGCAGCGATTAAAATCAAGGCAGCCCGTGTACCAAAGTTCCGTCCAGGCAAAGCGCTGAAAGAAGCGCTGAACTGATCAGAACGGTACACACGTTTTCTGATGGGGTGATTAGCTCAGTTGGTAGAGCGGCGCCCTTACAAGGCGTAGGTCGGCGGTTCGAGCCCGTCATCACCCACCACCCATCACATCAAAACAGGGCGAACGAAGGTTCGCCTTTTGTTTTTCAGTTTGATTGTCATCTTCAGTCCCAAGTGAGTCTCTAGCCCATGTTTGAATACGTTCGCAAGCACACCCGAATCATGCAGCTGATGCTGTTTATCTTGATTTTCCCGGCCTTCGCGTTGGTAGGTATCGACGGCTACAGCCGCTTCAACGACAAAGGCACCACGGTCGCTGTCGTTGATGGTCAGAATATCACCCAACCTCAATGGGATGAAGCACACAAGCAAGAAGTTGAACGGTTGCGTCAGAGCATGCCCAACCTTGATCCTAAATTGCTAGACAGCGCTGAAGCTAAATATGCAACTCTAGAGCGCCTCGTGCGAGATCGCGTGCTTGCAGCTGCTGCCGCCAAGCAACATTTATCCACCAGCGATCAGCGCTTGGCTCGCGATCTCAGCGAAAACCCAAGTATTGCTGCTTTGCGCAATCCCGATGGCTCGCTCGATATTGAGAGATACAAAGTCTTGGTGGGCTCACAAGGCCTGTCTCCAGAAGGCTTTGAAAACCGTGTTCGGCAAGATTTATCTTCCCGCCAAGTGCTCGCCGGTGTCAGTGCTACAGGCCTGAACGCTAGCGCAATAGTTGACCAAACCTTGGCCTCTTATTTTGAGCGCCGAGAAGTTCAACTGCTCCGTTTGAGCACCGCTGAATACGCCGCCAAGGCAGCGCCGACCGATGATCAGCTTGATCAGTTCTACAAAGCCAATCCACAGCTCTTTCAAGCACCCGAGTCGGCCAGCATTGAATATCTCGTGCTCGATTTAGAAGCGGCCAAAAAAGGCATCGTGCTCAAAGCGGAAGATGTGAAAGCCTATTACGACCAAAACGCTGCCCGCCTCTCTGGCCAAGAAGAGCGCCGCGCTAGCCATATCCTCATCACCGCACCAAAAAATGCACCTGCTGCTGAGCGCTCTGCCGCTAAGGCAAAAGCAGAAAGCTTGCTTGCTGAAGTCAAGGCCGCACCTGCGAGCTTTGCCGATGTTGCCAAGAAAAATTCACAAGATCCCGGCTCTGCAGCCAATGGCGGCGATTTGGATTTCTTCGCGCGTGGCGCCATGGTCAAGCCTTTTGAAGATGCAGCTTTCAGTATGCAAAAAGGCGATACAAGCGCAGTGGTTGAATCCGATTTCGGCTATCACATCATCCGCTTGACCGACATCAAAGTCGCCAAGCAAAAAACATTTGAAGAGATGAAGCCCGAGATCGAGACTGATTTGCTCAAACAGCAAGCGCAGAAAAAATTCGCCGAACTCGCCGAAGGCTTCACCAACGCCGTGTACGAGCAAGCCGATAGCCTCAAGCCTGCGGCAGATCGTCTCGGCCTGCAAATCAAAACACTTGCGAACATTCAACGCACACCCGGCCCCGGTGTCACGGGCGCTTTGGCCAACACGCGTTTTTTAAATGCCCTCTTTTCAGCTGATGCGATTGAGAAAAAGCGCAACACCGAAGCGATAGAAACCGGCGCGAGCCAAATGATTTCTGGCCGCATCGTGCAACACACACCAGCACGCACCCTGCCCTTGGCAGAAGTGAAAGATCGTGTGCGCGAGCGCGTGCTTGCTGCTCAAGGCGCAGAGCTTGCCAAAAAAGAAGGCCAAGCAAAACTCGCAGCATGGCAAGCCAACCCAGCGAGCGCTGCTTTGCCG
>JANMFP010000364.1:0-1938 GCA_031378135.1 Variovorax sp.
CGATGGGCGCTATGCGGTGAACAAAACAGCTGTAGAAGGCAAAAGCGTGGATGCCATTTCTTCTGCGCTGGCTGGCGCTGCCAAGGCCGGCAAAGATACGGTGGTCATCATCAGCGCTGATGCGCTGGCCACGCATCAAGCCGTGATCAGTGTGATGGAAGCGGCACGGCGCGCGGGCTTGCAGCAAGTGACTTTTGCCACGCAGCCTTCGGGCAATAAATAAACGCGCTATGAGCTTGGCCGCTCGTTTATCTCAACGGCTGCAGCGCGCTTGGTATCGCGCCGATGGGAAAGATGGGCTCTCGATTGCTTTGCTGGATGTCTCGTGGGTTTATGGCGCGCTGGTGAAGCTTCGCGCCAAGTTTTATGCCAATGGCGTGATGCACAGCACGCGCCTGAATGTGCCCGTGATTGTGGTGGGCAATGTGATTGCGGGTGGCGCTGGGAAAACACCGGTGACGATTGAAATCGTGAGGCATTTGCAGCGCCATGGCTGGCGGCCGGGCGTGGTCTCGCGGGGCTACGGACGCCGACAAGGCCGTCAGCAGGGACGCCACAGCGCTGCCGTTGTGCAAGTGCTTGATGCGACACCCGTTTCAGACTCTGGCGACGAGCCAGCACTGATCTATGCTGCGGTGAATGCTCCGGTATTCGTCGCATCAGATCGCGCAGAAGCTGCACTTGCTTTGCTTGCTGCGCACCACGAGGTCAACGTGATCGTGTGCGACGATGGCCTGCAGCATTTGGCTTTGCAGCGCGATATTGAGATTTGCGTGATGGATGAGCGCGGCGTGGGCAATGGGCGCTTGCAACCGGCAGGGCCCCTGCGCGAGCCTTGGCCGCGCAATTCACATGCACGAGAACATTGGCCGCGCAAGATAGATTTCTTGCTTCATCGAGGCAATTTTGATGAAGGCTTTGCGGTGCAGCGAGAACTAAGCCACGTTGCGTTGCGCGCAGATGGCAGCAGCGTGCCGCTCGGTGACTTGAAAGATCAATCCCTCATTGCATTGGCCGGCATCGCCCAGCCTGAGAGTTTTTTTCGAATGCTACGCGAAGCAGGCCTCACGCTTGGGGATACGATTGCTCTTCCTGATCACTATGATTTCAATAGCGCTCCGCGCATATTTCATGCCGGGGAAGTGCTGATTTGTACCGAAAAAGACGTCAAAAAACTATCCCAAGTGGCTTGGGCAAACGATCTCAGCATCCTCTCTGTGCCCCTGGTGGTGACATTGCCGCCCGCCTTCTATGCTGCACTCGATGAAAAGCTATCATTACTGCAAATATCTAAAGGCCAATAAATCATGGATGCCAAACTTCTCGAATTGCTCGTCTGCCCCGTCACCAAAGGCCCGCTCACGCTGGATCGCGAAAAATCAGAGTTGGTAAGCCGCAGTGCACGCTTGGCTTACTCCATCCGCGACGGCATTCCCATCTTGCTCGAAAACGAAGCGCGCACCTTGAGCGACGATGAGTTGGAAGCACTGCATAGCAAAGCTTCTGCGCAAAACAGCTCTCGCCCCAGCCCGCTTTGAGAACAGCGCATGAGCTTCGCCGTCCTCATCCCCGCTCGTTTGGCCTCCACACGATTGCCCAATAAACCTTTGGCAGACATTGGCGGCGCACCCATGGTGGTGCGCGTGGCGCAGCGGGCTTTGCTCTCGGGTGCGAGCCAAGTGGTGGTCGCTTGCGATGATGCTTCGATCTTGAGAGCCTGCGAGGCACACCACATCCAAGCCGTGCTCACCAAAGTCGATCATCCCAGCGGCTCGGATCGTTTGGCCGAGGCCTGCGACATTTTGGGCTGGGCTGATGAGCGAATAGTGGTGAACGTGCAGGGTGATGAGCCTTTGATGGATCCTGCCCTCATCTCCCAAGTCGCAGAAATACTCCAAAAATCACCGCAGAGTAGCATGGGAACTGCGGCACACGCTA
>JANMFP010000394.1:0-2940 GCA_031378135.1 Variovorax sp.
TCGCCGAATTTTCTGCGCACGATCAGGTTGGTAATGCTTTGTAGACCTGCTGCATCGACAGCGGCTTGCGGCGGGCAATGCTGCTCGGCTTCATACCCAAAATCTTTGAGCAACTCAGCAGTGCGCAAAGCATGCGGGGTGTTGTTGCCAGGTGGTGTGTCGGTAGGCACTTGGATCAAAGCTTGAAGGAATTTGATTTCGTCATCGAAGTGATGATCAATCCAAGCATCGAGTTGTTGGTTGAGGTTGTTTGTAGTCATAGGATTTTTCTGAACGCAGATAACGCAGAAAAGAAAACCAATTTTTGAATTCTTTTCTGCGTCTTTTGCTAAACCTTCGCGTCCTCTGCGTTCACAGTATTAGAGGCCTTCATTCGCCAAATCATGAAGCAATCGTGAAAAAGCTTTGATCGCTAATTCCATATCGTCGTTCGTCGTCGATTCCAGCGGGTTGTGGCTGATGCCAGAATTTTCGCCGCGCACAAACAGCATGGCTTGCGGCATGATCTCATGCAACTTCATCGCATCATGTCCAGCGCCACTGGGCATTTTGAAGATGGGCAGGCCTGTGGAATCAACCGCTTTTTCCCAACGCGCTTGCCAAGCCGCATCCGATGGCGCAGCTGCAGCGCGCATGGTTTCTTCCAATTTGTAGCTCACGCCGCGCCGCTCGCAAATGGCTTTCAGTGCGCCCAGCACATCGGCCACCAGAGCATCACGCTGTGCATCCGTGGGTGCACGCAAATCAAGGCTGAAATTGCATTTTCCGGGCACAACATTGATCGAGCCGGAAGGCACGTTCAGCATGCCAATCGTGGCCACTGAATCGCCATCTTTTGCAGCGCGCTGCTCCATATAAACGCTAAGCTCCGCCAGCCCAGCAGCGGCATCGCGGCGCGTGGCCATCGGTGTTGTGCCGGCGTGGCTGGCTTGGCCGACGATCTCACCCAAGAAACGCACGCTGCCGTTGATCGAGGTGACCACGCCGAGCGGTAAATTCATTTCATTCAGCACCGGCCCTTGCTCAATATGAACTTCTACGAAACCAAGGTATCTCGCAGGATCGCGTTTTAGAAGCGCTATTTTTTCCATAGCACTCTGCGTAGATTCTATGCCGGGCAACAGCGCATTTTTCATCAAAATACCGTTTGAATCGGCTTGATCGAGCCACTCGGGTTTGAAGTGGCCAGTGAGCGCACCCGCAGCCAAGAAAGTGGCTTTGTAGCGTTGCCCCTCCTCTTCCGCAAAGCCCACGACTTCAATCCCAAAAGGCAAGCGCTTATTTGTCTTGTGCAATTGGCGCACACACATCATCGGTGTGAAGATGCCTAAGCGCCCATCGTATTTACCGCCATTGCGCACGGTATCGTAATGGCTGCCGGTCAGCAGTGTTTTATGAAGCGTTTTAGACGTTTCGCCGGCAGGAATACTGCTCAGCGTGCTATCAGCTTCATAGCGCCCAACCACATTGCCCAGCACATCAATTTCTACCGAGTCAAAGCCGCATTCGCGCATGCGCTGCGCGATCTCTTGCGCGCAAGCTTTGTGCGCTTCGGTCATGTAAGTGACGGTGAGCTGGCCGTTTTCTTTGAAGCCAGGATCGGAATGCTGCGCCAGAATTTCGTGCCAATCCCACAACTCGCTGCCTAAATCGGGCTGCATGCCAAATTTATCGTTCAAGCGCATTTCTGCGATGCGATGAATATTGCGCAGGCATTCAGCCAATTCAAGATCCGGATGGCCGTGCTGGCGGCGCTCGAAGGTCGAAATGATTTGATCGCGACTCAATCCCACACCGCGCGCGCCGCGCACAGCAAGAATAAAAGGCCAGCCAAATTTAGCGTTGTAATCTGCATTGAGCGTTTGCAACTTGGCGAATTCTTCGGCGCTGCAGTTCGTCAGCCCCGCTTTGCTTTGCTCGTTGGTGGATTCTGCTGTGAGCGAATGAGCCACCATCGCTTTTCCTGCGAGCTCAGGATGCACGCGAATCAGCGCAATCTGTTGATTGCGGCTGGCCTGCGAGACAATTTTCGTCATCGCGTATTTCAGTGCGGCAAGCGTTGCGAAGGGGCGCGCGGCCAAGGCAGCACGGCCGATCCAAGGCGAGTGTTCATAGATGCCATCAAGCGATGCGGCAGCATCTTCGATGGAAGCGGTGTTGAGATGTTGGAGCGTGAGCATTGATATATTTTGTGTCATGGTGACGGGTACAGTTTTAACCAATGCTGCGCGATATCAACGCGCTTAGCAACCCACACATTTTCAAACCGTGCGATGTGATCCAGAAAACGCTGCAGCGCTGATATGCGCCCCGGCCTGCCAAGCAAACGGCAATGCATGCCAACGCTCATCATCTTGGGTTGATTCAAACCTGCTGGATCACCTTCAGCATAGAGCGCATCAAACGTATCGCGCAAATATTGAAAGAACGGATCAGCATGCGAATAACCCTGGGGCAAACTGAATCGCATGTCATTGCAATCAAGCGTGTAAGGCACGATGAGCTGATGCGCATCGCTGCCATCCGTCTTTTTGAGTTTCATCCAAAACGGCAAATCGTCGCCGTAATAATCGCTCGCATAGTCAAACCCCTGATCTGCAACGAGGCGCAGCGTGTTCGGGCTGTCACGCCCGGTGTACCAGCCGCTGGCGTGAATACCCAGTGATTGAAATATCGCCAGGGCCTCAGCCATATGAGCGCGCTCGATGTCTTCCGGCAAGTTTTGATAATGAATCCACTTGAGGCCGTGGCAAGCGATCTCGTGGCCCAATACTTTAAAAGCCGCCGTAATATCTGGGTAGCGCTGCAAAGCAGTTGCCACACCAAACACGGTCAGCGGCAACTTGCGTTTTTCAAACTCTCGCAAGATGCGCCACACGCCTTGGCGCGCGCCGTAATCGTAAATCCCATCCATGCTCATGTGCCGCGCGGGAAAGCTGG
>JANMFP010000455.1:0-2513 GCA_031378135.1 Variovorax sp.
CAGCGTGGATCAGCCGCGCGGCATTCGGCAAGCGGTGGAGTTGCTCACAGCGCGGCGTGGCGATTTGCATGAGGCGCATCATGAGGTGATGGAGGAACTCGGCATCATGATTTGGGAGAGTCAGCGCGCGGGGCGACCGCCCGATGGGCAAGTTTATATTGATCGCGTGCAGCGCAGAGCGACGCGGGATTAGAGCTATGCGGTATGAAGTCGCAACGAAGGATTGGCTAAATTGAAGCATCGCATATTGATCGCTGGCGCGGGTATCGGCGGGCTGGCTGCGGCGCTCGCTTGTGCGCAGCGCGGCTGCGAAGTGAATGTGTTGGAAGCGGTCAAAGAATTTAAAGAAGTGGGCGCGGGTATTCAGCTCGGGCCGAATGCGATGAAAGTGATCGAGGCGCTTGGATTGCAAGATGAAGTGCTCAAAGTGGCCTGCCAGCCTGAAGCCATTGTGATTAGCAGTGCTGCGAGCGGCAAGCCCATCAGCCGCATGCTGCTGGGCGATGCGGCTTTGAAAAAATACAGCCAGCGTTATGTGACGCTGCACCGAGCGGATCTGCATGCGATTCTTCTTCAAGCTGCACAGCGAGCTGGTGTGCAAATACACGGCGGTCAATCACTATCAAAATATGAGCAATACGAGCAATATATATGCCGGCTAGATGCCGATTTGCCTTATAAAAGCGATGTATTGATTGGCGCAGATGGTTTGTGGAGTCAAGTGCGTGCGCAAATGCTCGGCGATGGCGCGCCTCGAAGCACGGGGCATGCCGCTTACCGCAGCTTTTTGCCAGCCAGCGCTGTGCCCGGTGTACTGCGAACACCGCACACCCGAGTGTGGTGGGCGCGCGATGTGCATGTGGTGGCGTATCCGATGCGCTGCAACACTTTGTGGAATCTCGTGGTGCTGGCAGAGATGAAGGGTGAGGAAAAGAATGCCCAAACCGGATGGAGCTTGGATGCGCAGCATGAAGACGTGATGCGCTTGTTCAAACGAAGCGAGCCACAGCTTAAAGCCTTGCTCGAAGCAGGCAGCGCAGGCGGCTGGCGGCGTTGGAATTTATTTGATCGTGCGCCCATCACAGCCGCGCAAATGGCTCAGAGCCGAGTGGCGCTGCTTGGCGATGCCGCGCATCCGATGCTGCCCTATCTTGCGCAAGGCGCGGCGATGGCGCTGGAAGATGCTTGGGTGCTCGCGCGCTGCCTGTCAGAAACAAACGAGGCGCCACAAGCTTTGCAAACCTACGCGCAAATCAGGGCGCCGAGAAATGCGCGCGTCGTCAAAACTGCGCAGCGCAATGGCCGTATTTTTCACATGAGCGGCGTGATGGCTGTTGCGCGAGATGCTGTGCTTGCTTTGCAAGGCACGTCCGTGGTCGGCATGCCTTGGCTCTACGGGGAGTCAGTCATCTAAGGCCTGCAAGCCATGTCGCGCACGCGCACGCTGGCAAGCATCTGAGCCCATCTCTAACTCGCGGCAAGGGCTAGGCCGCCATTCATAAATACCGCAGGAAGCCTGAACGCCGATTTTTCCTGTGAGCGCAGCGCAGCGTGGCGGCGCATGATCTGTTCCGCGCATGCGGCATGTGCTGCCGGTTACCTCGTTGCTCAAACCTTCAGGCACAGAGCCGCCAAGTGCCTCGGATTCATGCACGCTGAAATCCACGCGGAAGCTCGCGCAGCATGCACCACAGGATAAGCAAGGGTGAGCTTGCGACGACGCCAAAGCGCTACTCCGCCGATATAAACCACGCCTGACTAATCAACCCATCCTTGACTTCATAAGCTGCTGCCACTTGCATGGGTTGTGCCGATAAACCGGTGATCCATTCATGGTCAATCACTTTGTTGCCAATCACCATGCGATTGAGTAATTTGGCGTGTAAGTCGGGCCGGTTAAAGCGGTTCTGTGCGTAGTGCTGCCCCAGAGCCGCTTTCCCTGTGATGCTGGGCGTGGTTTGAGGTAGGCGAGTGATTTGGATATCGTCGCTGTAAGCGCTCAAGAAAAGCGCTAAGTCCTTAGCGTTGTAGGCATCAAGCTGAAGCTGAACCGTTTGCTCAGGCGTTCTCATGCCACTTTCCCGAGCAGCAAAAACTCCATCAGTGCCTTTTGCACATGCATGCGATTCTCCGCCTCATCCCACACCACCGATTGCGGGCCATCAATCACCTCGGCACTCACCTCTTCGCCGCGATGCGCGGGCAGGCAATGCATGAAGAGGGCTTCGGGTTTGGCGGCTTTCATGAGGCGCGCATCGACGCACCAGTTAGCGAATGCAGCTTTGCGCTTTTCATTCTCCGCTTCAAAGCCCATGCTCGTCCACACATCGGTGGTGACCAAATCTGCGCCTTCGCAGGCTTTGAGCGGATCACTATAAAAAGCGTAGCACTCCGCGCTGGTTTTATGCCGGCCATCGGTTGATTTCGTACCGGATTTCTCTAATAATTTGGCATCAATCTCATAGCCAGGCGGCGTGCTCACGTTGACCTTGAAGCCCAAGAGCGCGGCGGCT
>JANMFP010000471.1:0-1698 GCA_031378135.1 Variovorax sp.
CCATGCTCGACATCGTTGCCCATTTCATCGACGATGGCCGCGGCAATGCCGGGGAGCGGCAGGGTGCAGCTGCCGGGCACGAGCGGCGTGGCGCCGGGTAGCGGCGTGATCATGTGGCCGCCGGTTTCGGTCTGCCAGAAGGTATCGACGATGGGGCAGCGCTCACCACCGACGTTTTTGTGATACCACATCCATGCTTCTGGATTGATTGGCTCGCCCACGCTGCCCAAGATGCGCAGGCTGCTTAAGTTGCTGCGAGCAGGATGCACTGCGGCATCGCCTTCGGAGGCTTTGATGAGCGAGCGAATGGCAGTGGGCGCGGTGTAGAAAATAGAGACCTTATGCTTCTCGATCATTTGCCAGAAGCGCCCAGCATTCGGGTATGTCGGCACGCCTTCAAAAATCACTTGAGTGGCGCCGGCAGCGAGCGGCCCGTAGGCCACATAGGTGTGGCCGGTGATCCAGCCGATATCGGCCGTGCACCAGAACACATCTTTGGGTTGAATATCAAACGTCCAATCCATCGTGAGCTTGGCCCAGAGCAGATAGCCGCCCGTGCTGTGTTGTACGCCTTTGGGTTTGCCGGTGGAGCCGGAGGTGTACAAAATGAAGAGCGGATGCTCTGCGTCCACGGCTTCGGGCTGGCAGACATCGCGCTGGTTTTTCATGGCTTCTTCAAAGCCGATATCGCGGCCTGGTGTCATGTTGCAGGGCGTGGCCGTGCGACTCCACACGAGCACTTTCTTCAGCGTTTTGCAGCCGCCCATCGCAATGCCATCGTCCACAATCGATTTGAGCGGCAGCTCCTTGCCCCCGCGCATTTGGAAATTCGCAGTGATCACAGCAGTTGCGCCCGCATCAATGATCCGCTCGTTCAAGCTCTTGGCAGAAAAGCCACCAAACACCACGCTATGTGTTGCGCCAATGCGGGCGCAGGCTTGCATCGCCACCACGCCTTCCACCGTCATGGGCATGTAGATGATGACGCGATCACCTTTTTTGATGCCTTGGCTTCTCAAAGCATTCGCAAAACGGCTCACCTTCACAAGCAATTCTTTGTAAGTGATCTTGGTTGACGTGCCATCGTCGCCTTCAAAAATAATCGCAGTTTTGTTCTCCGTTGGCGTGCCCATGTGTTTGTCCAGGCAGTTGGCAGAGGCATTGAGCTGGCCATCTTCAAACCATTTATAGAACGGCTTGTTTTTCTGGTTGAGCACTTTGGTGAATGGTTTGCTCCACTGCAAATTCTCGCGAGCCAAGCGCGCCCATGTGCCTTCAAAATCATGCTCAAAAGCAGCATTCATCGCATTGAAGCGCGTCATGCTTTCGATGCGGGCTTTCTTAGCAAACGCGGGGCTGGGTTTAAACACGCGGTTTTCAACCAACACGGATTCGATGGATGTGCTCATGCTAATTGTCTCCTAGGGATAAATTAAATTCTTGTGCGTGATGTTACGGATTGCTCTTACGCTCTTCTGACGCATGGGTTTCTTCCATTTTGTCCTGAGAAGCAAGGCAAATCCGCCCACTACAATCACCATTATTCTCGATTTTCCTCACTCTCACCATGACTGATAACCGCATGCGCGCCCTACCCAATTTCATCTTCGCCAGCCGCTGGCTGCAATTGCCTTTGTATATCGGCCTGATCCTCGCGCAAGGCGTGTATGTGTGGCACTTTTTTGTGGAGCTCTATCA
>JANMFP010000508.1:0-3701 GCA_031378135.1 Variovorax sp.
CTCGGGCAAATCCACCGCCTCAAAATAAATCACCACATGCCAGCCCAGCTCTTTGATGCGGCTGGCGATCTCCAAGAGCTCATCTTTTGGCGTGAAATCCACAAGGCGCTTGACGAAATTGAAGCGCACGCCGCGCACGCCGGCTTGGTGCAGCGCTTGCAATTCGTTATCGGTGATGCTGCGTTTGACAGTCGCTACGCCACGCGCTTTGCCGTTTGCAGCGATGCATGCATCGACCATCGCGCGATTGTCTGAGCCATGGCAAGTGGCTTGCACGATCACATTGCGAGCAAAGCCCAGATGATCGCGCAGCACGAAAAGCTGCTGCTTGCTCGCATCACACGGCGTGTATTTACGCTCCGGCGCATAAGGAAATTCAGCGCCTGGGCCGAAGACGTGGCAATGCGCATCCACTGCGCCTTCGGGCAGTTGAAAACGCGGCCTGGCCGGGCCTTCGTACCAATCGAACCAACCCGCAGTTTTGGTGAAATCACCTGAAGTTGCTTTGCTCATGTGCTTTCAATCCACATAGCGCAGGCCAGCCTTTTCGAGCGGCTCACGCATTTTGTACATATCGAGGCCAAGAATACCGCTGGCGAGCTTGTTTCTCTTCTCGCCTTCAAAAGCTTCACGCCTCATAGCTTCTTGTAGAGTTTTCTGCACCATCGTGCGCGGCACAACCACCACACCATCATCATCCGCGACCACCGCATCGCCCGGCTGCACGCTCATGCCCGCGCAGACCACAGGAATATTCACCGAACCAAGCGTGGCCTTGATCGTGCCTTTGCTGGAAATCGCCTTGCTCCAAACCGGGAAGTTCATTTCCTTGAGAGTTTTCACATCGCGCACGCCAGCATCGATGATCAAGCCCCGCGCACCACGCGCTTGGAAACTGGTGGCGAGCAGATCGCCGAAGTAGCCATCCGTGCATTCGGCTGTGATGGCGGCCACCACGATGTCGCCCGGCTGAATTTGCTCCGCTACCACATGCATCATCCAGTTGTCGCCGGGGTGCAAAAGCACGGTGACTGCTGTGCCGCTAACCTGGCAGCCCGAGTAGATGGGGCGCATATAAGGCTTCATGAGGCCGACGCGGCCCATCGCTTCGTGCACTGTCGCGCTGCCCAAAGCGGCCAGCGCATCCGTGGCTGCGCGATCTGCGCGGGTGATGTTGCGGTACACAACGCCGAGTTCGTACATAAAATTATTCCTTACTTGCCTTGCTTCTTCAAACGGGTATCAAGGCGAGAAAACACGCGCCGCGTGTTGCCTTCAAAAATCGCAGCTTTATCTTGTGCGCTCAAGATTTTTGAGTTGTCGATGTAGCGCTTCGTGTCATCAAAATAATGTCCGGTGGTCTCATCAATGCCGCGCACAGCGCCAATCATCTCGCTGGCAAACAGCACGTTTTTCACGGGGATCACGGTGTTGAGCAAATCAATGCCGGGCTGGTGATAGACGCAGGTGTCAAAGTAAACATTGTTCAGCAAATGCGCGTCCAGCTTGGGCTTTTTCATCATGTCGGCCAAGCCACGGAAGCGCCCCCAGTGGTAGGGCACTGCACCGCCGCCATGCGGGATGAGGAATTTCAAAGTGGGAAAATCTTTGAACAAATCACCTTCAAGCAATTGCATGAATGCGGTGGTGTCCGCATTCAAATAATGCGCGCCAGTGGTGTGAAAGCAAGCATTGCAGCTCGTGCTCACATGGATCATGGCGGGCAGATCGTATTCGGCCATTTTTTCGTAAATCGGATACCAGCTTTTATCGGTCAGCGGCGGGGAAGTCCAGTGGCCGCCGCTCGGATCAGGATTCAAATTGATGCCGACAGCGCCGTATTCTTTCACGCATTTTTCTAGCTCGGGAATGCAACTCGCAGGATCCACGCCGGGCGATTGCGGCAGCATCGCTACGGGAACGAAGCTGTCTGGAAAAAGCTCGCTCACGCGGAAGCACAGCTCGTTGCAAATCGCAGCCCATGTGCTGGAAATCTGGAAATCGCCAATGTGATGCGCCATGAAGCTGGCGCGCGGAGAAAACAGCGTGAGATCGCTGCCGCGCTCTTTCATGAGCTTGAGCTGGTTGTTCAGAATAGTCTCTTTGATGTCGTCGTCAGAGATTTTTAAGTCGGAGGCGCGCGGCATGATGCTCGCATCTTTGATGCCCGCAATTTGCGCGTTGCGCCATGTCTCCAGCGCGCGTGGAGCGGTGGTGTAGTGGCCGTGGCAGTCGATGATGAGGCTCATGGTTTCAAAGGTTCAAAAATAAATGCCAATTAAATGGTGTCTGACCCCATTTAATCGGGGGCTGCGTTCATGCCCTGAGATTGTTTGATGGATGCGGTTTGTGGGGAATTCGCAAAGTCGAGGAATTTCGCTATTGCTTGGCGTGATGCGGCGCTGCTGTTTGTTGGGATCGCGGCGCTGAAGGTGGTGATGTAGGCGACTTCATCGGGCAAGTTGCCAAGCACATCAATGCCTTCGATATTGATCAATTCGGAGCGCTGCTGGAAGCCAATTTCTACCTCGCCTTTGGCCACCAAGCTGCCGACGGGCACGCCCGGCGGGGGCACGATGGTTTTGGCTTTTAACTCGTGAGCGATGCCCATTTTTTCAAAGAGGTGTGCCAGATACACGCCGCTGGGGCCAGTGGAGTAGCTGATACTTTTGGCCTTCAATAATGAAGCTTTTAGGCTGGTAGCCGGCGTAATATCTGCGCGAGGCGCTCCGCTTTTAGTAGCAACTGAGATGGGCGAGGTAACAAGATCAACGCGGCTTCCCTCTGCCAAATGCCCCGTTGCAATCAGCTTATCAATCGCGTCCGAGCCCAAAATCACCACATCAAAGCTCTCCCCCGCCGCCACACGCTTGGCCGCATCCACACCGCCCACGGATTCGATGCGCACATCGATGCCGCTTTGCTTTTCGTAAGCGGCGCACATCTCGCGCAGCAAGCTGCGCGTTGCCATGGAGGAGATGCCGTTCAGAGTCACAGCGGTTTTACTTGGCGTATTTATCAATCAAGCTGCGAGCTTCGGCAATCAGCTTGGCGCCATCAATGCCTTTGCCTTGCATCTCTTTGATCCAATCGGTCTCCACCGTGCCAGCCGTGCGCTTCCAGCGCTGCGTCTCGGCGAGATCAAGCGCGATGATGCGGTTGCCCGCTTTGCGAGCAATATCTAGGCCCACCACATCGCCTTCGTCCATGGCTTTGCCAAACATGGCAGCGGCCACCATGCCGGAGTTGTCGTCAATGACTTTCTTCAAATCTGCGGGAAGCTTCTCGTAAGAGGCTTTATTCATCGACACGGCAAAAGTCTGCGTGTACAAGCCTTGCTTGCCAGCGAAGGTGGTGTGGTTCTTCACCAGCTCGGTCACTTTGAGCGAAGGCGTAACTTCCCAAGGAATCGTCGTGCCTTGGATCGTGCCCTTAGACAAAGCATCCGTCACCGCGGGCACGGGCATCCCCACGGGCGTTGCGCCCAGCTTGGTGAGCATGTTGGAGATCACGCGCGAGCCGCCACGGATTTTCATACCACGTAAATCTTCCATGCTCGTCACGGGATCTTTGGTGTGAAACAAGCCTGCGCCGTGCGTGTGCACGCAAATGAGTTTGACATCTTTAAACTCTTCCATCGCATTTTTTTCTACATACTCTTGGAAAGCACGCGAGCTGCTCTCTGCGCCCGAGGTCATGAA
>JANMFP010000548.1:0-7539 GCA_031378135.1 Variovorax sp.
TCATGCGGTTGATCTTCAATCAGCTGAATCAAGCGGCTTCCGATCACTACGGCATCGCTCACAGCAGCAACTGCTTTCGCTGAAGCCGCGTCGCGAATTCCAAAGCCAACGCCCACGGGCACACTGACGAATTGCTTGATGCGCGGCACTGCGGCAGCTACAGCTTGCGTATCGAGTGCGCCAGAGCCGGTGACTCCTTTGAGCGAGACGTAATACACATACCCACTGGCAAGCTCACCGATGAGCTTCATGCGCTTTTCAGTGGATGTGGGCGCAAGCAAGAAAATCAAATCGATGTGGGCTGCTTTGAGCTTGGCGGCAAATTCGACACATTCCTCTGGAGGGTAATCCACGATCAAAACGCCATCAACGCCCGCGTTTGCTGCATCGCGAATAAAAGCATCTTGGCCGTGCTTGAAGTCATAGCGTTCTACAGGGTTGGCATAACCCATAAGCACAACGGGCGTAGATGTATCTTTAGCACGGAAGGTTTTCACCATCTCCAGCACTTGCGTCATGCCGATGCCGAGTGCCAAGGCGCGATCGCCCGCTTTCTGGATCACTGGGCCGTCCGCTGATGGATCGGAAAAAGGTACACCCAGCTCGATGATGTCTGCCCCCGCGCCGACCATTGCGTGCATCAAATCGGGGGTGATGTCGCGATAAGGAAAACCAGCCGTGACGTAAGGGATGAGCGCTTGCCGGTTTTGGACTTTTAGCGCGCTCATGCAGGCTTGAATCCGGCTCATCGTTTGAACTCCATGACTTGGGTGTTCGTCTGCCCGCCTTTGACTGATTCGCCTCGGCATGAGGGCCTACAGTAGAAATCAGCACCCGACAGATCGGCCACTGTACCAATGTCTTTGTCACCGCGGCCAGATAAGTTCACCAAAATCGATTGATCCTCGCGCATGGTTTTCGCCAGCTTCATCGCGTGTGCCACCGCATGGCTAGATTCCAGCGCGGCGATGATGCCTTCGGTGCGGCAGAGGTAGTGAAATGCATCGAGCGCCTCTGTATCGGTGATGCCTACATACTCGGCGCGCCGTGTGTCGGAGAGCCACGCATGCTCGGGGCCTACGCCAGGGTAATCAAGGCCGGCGCTGATCGAATGGGTTTCAATAATTTGGCCGTTATCGTCTTGCAGAACATAAGTGCGATTGCCATGCAACACGCCTGGCTGGCCGCGCTGGATGGAGGCGCTGTGTTTGCCTGAATCTAAGCCTTCGCCAGCCGCTTCCACACCAATCAAGCGCGTGTTTTCAAACGGAATATAGGGATGAAAAATCCCCATTGCATTGCTACCGCCGCCTACGCAGGCAATCACCGCATCGGGCTGTTGCCCCGCTTTGCCAAGATGCTTAGGCATCTGCTCGATGCACTCCTTGCCAATGATGCTCTGAAAATCTCGCACCATCATCGGGTAGGGATGCGGGCCAGCTACTGTGCCGATGATGTAGAACGTATTGTCTACATTCGCCACCCAGTCTCGCATGGCTTCGTTGAGTGCGTCTTTCAGCGTTTTGCTGCCTGATTCCACGGGTACAACGGTTGCGCCCAAAAGCTTCATGCGATAGACGTTGGGCGACTGGCGCTTCACATCCACACTGCCCATGTACACCACGCATTCAAGGCCATATCGCGCACAGATTGTGGCTGTGGCCACGCCATGCTGGCCTGCGCCCGTCTCAGCGATCACGCGGGGTTTGCCCATGCGCTTAGCGAGAAGTGCTTGGCCAATCGTGTTATTGATTTTGTGCGCGCCAGTGTGGTTCAAGTCTTCGCGCTTCAAATAAATCTGCGCGCCACCCATCTCGCGGCTCATGCGCGCAGCGTGGTAAATCGGGGAAGGGCGGCCGACGAAATGCGCCAGCTCGTAGTTGAATTCTCGAATGAATTCGGGATCGTTTTCATAGTGCGCGTAAGCGGCTTTCAGCTCTTCAATCGCATGCGAAAGAGTTTCAGAGACAAAATTGCCGCCGTACTTGCCAAAGTGACCCTTTTCGTCAGGAAAGTTGTAGGAGCTAGCATCAGGAAAATTGTATGGTTTCACGGTTTAAGACTTTGAAATACGTTCATCAGCAAGGCGTACTGCCGCTATGAACTGATTGATCTTTTCCGGGCTTTTGAGTCCTTTTTGCGTGCCGCCAATTGGATCATTGGGGGCAGCATCCAGCTCAACGCCCGAGCTCACATCCACGGCCCAGGGCCGTACGTGCTCAATGGCGACGGCCACGTTTGCTGGTGAGAGCCCACCAGACAAAACGATCCGAGAGCTTGCGTTTATTGTGGGATGTGACCACGGTATCGCTGTCCAATCAAAAGTCTTGCCACCGCCGCCATAGCCCTCTACATGGGCATCCACCAAAATGGCTTGAGCTGCACGGTAATCTTCACTGAATTTTACCAAGTCAAAGCTCGCTTCGCCACCCAGCGGAATGCGGGCGGCGCGCATGTAGGGCTGCCCTGCTGCAGCGCACTGCTCAGGGCTCTCATCGCCATGAAATTGAAGCAAAAAACGGCCATTACCCGGCGTATTTACTGAGCGGGCAGCTATCAAATTAGGAGTATTCTCATTCACATAGAGCAACACAGGCGTCACAAATGCTGGCAAGCGCAGCGCCAATTCACATGCTCTCTCATAACTCACAGCCCTTGGGCTTTTCGCATAGAGCACAAAACCAATCGCATCTGCACCCGCTTGCACAGCAGCATCCACATCGGCCTCGCGGGTGAGGCCGCAAATCTTGATACGAGTTCTATGAACGGGTTGGGTGGGTGATGTGGATGCTTCAGCCATGCGATTTTTCAAACTCCGTCAAGTAGCTCACCAAAGCTTGCACGCCCTCCAAAGGCATCGCGTTGTAAATGCTCGCCCGCAATCCACCCACGCTGCGGTGGCCTTTGAGTTGCAGCAAGCCGCGCTCATCTGCGCCGCTTAGAAACGGGGCGTACAGCTTCTCATTTGGCAAAAAGAAAGGCACATTCATGCGAGAACGAAAAGCTTTCTGCACCTTGGTTGTGTAGAAGCTCGAAGCATCCAGTGCATCATAGAGCAGGGCCGCTTTGGCGGCGTTGTGCATCTCCATGGCCGCCAGCCCGCCGCGTTTTTTCAGCCATTCAAACACCAAGCCCGCGATGTAAATCGCATAAGTCGGTGGTGTGTTGTACATCGAATCGGCCTTGCCCTGCACCGCGTAATTGAACACATCAGGCGTGTAAGGTAATGCTTGCCCCAGCAAATCTTCGCGCACGATCACGATGGTGAGGCCTGCTGGGCCAATGTTTTTCTGCGCACCGCCGAAGATCAGGCCGTATTTCGATACATCCATCGGGCGAGAGAGGATCATCGACGATACATCGCTCACCAGCACTTGGCTGCCCACATCAGGCACGCCAGAAAACTCCACGCCGTCAATCGTTTCGTTTTGGCAAATTTGGACATAAGCGGCTTGGGAACTGAGCTTCCAGCTCGCAGCTGCTGGAATATGCGTGAAGCCATCGGCTTTGGAAGATGCCGCAATATTCGCTTTTGCAAACTTCGCCGCTTCCTGCGCAGATTTTTCGCTCCAAGTGCCCGTCACCACAAAATCAATCTCAGTTTTGCCGCGCAGCATGTTCATCGGCACTATCGCGTTCTCGCCCAAGCCGCCGCCTTGCAAGAAAATCACTTTGTAATTTTCAGGAATCGACAGCAATGAGCGCAAATCTGCCACCGCCCGTTCATAAATCCCAATAAATTCTGGCCCCCGATGGCTCATCTCCATCACGCTCATGCCGCTGCCTTGCCAATCGAGCATCTCCTCGGAAGCTTGGCGCAAAACCTCTTCGGGCAGCATGGCCGGGCCAGCGCTGAAATTATGAACGCGAGGCATCAAAATATCCTTGTATCAAATCAATGCATGTATTATCGCTGTGCGACAGCGCTCTCATGGCTGGGTAGGCATTGCTCTGGATTACAATACGAGAATAAACGGGCGCCAGCTTTTAGGAGAGGTGGATGAGCGGTTTAAGTCACACGCCTGGAAAGCGTGCGAAGGGTCAAACTTTCCGCGGGTTCGAATCCCGCCCTCTCCGCCAGTATTTTTATGCAAGTTGTTGATTTATTGATACAAAATCACGTCTTGCATCAAAAATATTTCATAAGTCGCTGGGTAACCTTAGCAAGTTAAGACCGCAATCAATTGGTTGTTTGCATCCAGAGCCAGTCCTTTGAAAGTGACTTTTTGGCTTGTAATTGCTTGTGGATACTTAAGCAAGATTCCCCAAGCTGGGATATACGGGCCTACACTGATGCGGGCCTACACTGCAAGCGGCGTTGCGTTCTCAAAGCATTCGATATTGGCGGCTTGAAGTCGAGCAAGCTTGGCTTAACCAATTTGCTCGACCCGCCCAATAGCTGCAAAGTCAGTTCAGCATTTATTTCGGCATCAATACAGTGTCAATCGTATGAATCACACCGTTATCAGCGGCAATGTCGGGGGTGAGTACTTTGGCGCCATTGACGTTTACGCCGCCTGTGGTGCTGATGACAACATCGCTGCCTTGCACAGTTTTCACATGGCCTGCTTTCAGATCCTTAGACAAGACCTTGGCGGGAATGACGTGATAAGTCAATACAGAAGTTAACTTGGTTTTATCTTTGAGTAAGGCCTCCAGATCTGTCGTCGGTATTTTGGCGAATGCCTCATCAGTAGGGGCGAAAACGGTGAACGGGCCAGGGCCTTTCAGGGTGTCAACCAAACCGGCTGCCGTGAGTGCCGTGGCGAGGGTCTTGAAATTGCCAGCTGCGGTGGCGACATCGACGATGGTGTTCATAAATTTTCCTTAAGTAAATGAACGGATTTGTTCCGGCGAGAGCATCCTGAGCAACTGAATATCGGCAGGATGTGCAGAACCCCTTAACTTTGAGGCCTCGGAAATGATTGGTCTGTGCGTTGAAGCACACCGTGGATGACAGAGCAGTTTTCAAATGCATGAGCTTCGTTCGCTAGAGTACAGACGGCTGAGGACGAGTGGTACAGCATATGCCTTTTGGGAGTCACGCGTGAATCGATACCTCATCTCGGTCTTCGTCGGCAGCCTTCGGCACGATTCATTCAATCGCAAGCTTGCACACGCCATGGCCGCGCTTGCACCCCCAGATTTCACTTTTGAGCATGCGCAGATTGACGATCTTCCGCTCTACAACCAAGACGATGACGCACACCCTGCGCAATCCGTGGTTCGCATGAAGGCGGAAATTCGCAGAGCAACGGGGTTGCTTTTTTTCACACCGGAATACAACCGTTCCATTCCGGGCGTATTAAAGAATGCGATTGATCACGCCTCGCGCCCCTATGGCCAAAGCGCTTGGACGGGCAAACCTGCGGGGGTGATCGGCGTGTCCGTCGGTGCGGCTGGTACAGCAATGGCACAGCAACATCTGCGCAACATTCTGGCGTATCTGGATGTGCAGACGCTGGGCCAGCCTGAGGCATTTATTCATGCGACCAATGATTTATTTGACGCCGAAGGAGCGATTGGCATGGGTAGCAAAGAGTTTCTTCAAAAATGGATGGATAACTATGTTGTTTGGATCAGAAAACATACCGACCGGATCACCTGAAAGATGTCATGAGTACTTAGATCTGTCTGATGCCATGTATACACGCGTCGAAACTGATAGCCTAGGCACCATTGAGGTACCTCGCTACGCACTGTGGGGCGCGCAGACTGCACGCAGCTTGCATTTTTTTGCGATTGGAAAGCAACGTATGCCGCTAGAGATCATTCATGCACTGGCTTGGGTGAAATGGGCTGCAGCTAGAGTCAACAACGATTCAGGGTTGATCGATTCCAGCAAAGCACAAGCGATTGCCGATGCTGCACATAAAGTTGCTATGGGTGAGTTCGACGATGAATTCCCCCTCTCGGTTTGGCAAACTGGTTCGGGCACGCAAAGCCATATGAATGTGAACGAGGTCATCGCGAATCTTGCGACTCAGGCGCAAGTTGATATGAATACCAGCACCAAGCCAATTCACCCGAATGATGATGTGAATTTAGGGCAATCTTCCAATGATGTGTTTCCCACGGCAATGCATATCGCCATATTGATTCAAACCAATCAGCACTTGTTGCCTGCATTGGCTCGGCTGCGTGAAGCCGTTATGGAGAAATCAGCCGCTTTCAAAGATGTGATCAAGATCGGACGCACACATTTACAAGATGCAACGCCGATCACATTGGGTCAGGAATTCAGTGGCTATGCGGCACAGCTGACCATGTGCGAGCAAAGCATAGATCAAGCGCGCGCAGCGGTTTATACATTGGCCATTGGCGGCACGGCGGTGGGCACGGGGCTGAATACCCATTCTGAGTTTGGCACGCGGGTTGCCGCTATGCTGGCTGAAAAGCTAGAGCTGCCATTCACGCAAGCTGAGAATCTTTTTGCTGCTATGGCTGGGCATGAAGCCTTGGTCGCTTTGCATGGCGCACTAAAGATGCTGGCAGTTGCCCTCTTCAAAATTACCAGTGATATCCGCCTGCTGGGCAGCGGCCCGCGCACGGGTCTCGGTGAACTTAAGTTGCCACAAAACGAGCCTGGCAGCTCCATCATGCCGGGCAAAATTAATCCCACACAGGTTGAGGCATTAACCATGGTGTGTGCCCAAGTCATGGGGCACGATGTGGCGGTGAGCTTTGCGGCAAGCCTTGGGCAGTTGGAGCTCAATGTTTACAAACCACTCATCGCACTGAATGTGCTGGATAGCATCGGCCTACTTTCGGATGCTATGGCCAGCTTTAGTACGCATTGCGTCGTCGGGATCGAGGTGGATTCCGCGCGAATCCAAGCGCACGTGCAAAATTCGCTGATGCTTGTGACGGCTCTCGTGCCGCATATCGGCTACGACGCTTCAGCAAAGATAGCTTTGCAAGCCTACAAGAGCGGAAGCTCACTGCGCGAAGCTGCGCTTGCTTCGGGCTTGGTCAGCGCAGACCAATTCAACGAATGGGTTAACCCGAGCAAGATGCTGGGATAGAGAGACTGAGTTCGCTATTCTCAAGGCTTAGCCAGCTAGCCATCGATCATGCACAGCTTTTCCCGCCACTGCGGCCACAGCGCTTACGCAAGTGCCCCAAGTCATATCAAGTGCGGCCAAACTGAGTGGGTAGTCTTTCAAAGTGGCCAAATTCGTGAGGTCGTAAGTTGCGTAGGTAAAAAAGCCAAATGCAGCACCCCAGAACGCGACTCTTGCAAACCCTTCGGTAGCGGCCTGCGGGATCACCGCAAACATCATCAGGCCCACAGGAAACATGGCATAAAACAACGCTGCGGCGATCAAATTAGGCTTGACCGCCATCAAATGCCCCATGCCTTCCAGATACCAAGGCTTGGCCACCACACCTAGCCAAATCAAATCAATGATGATCATCACAGCCGCTGTCGCGCCATAGCTGGCGATCCAGCTCATCAGGTTTGATTTCATAGCCAATATTCCCATAAACGTGCAAACCATTCTTTCATGCGCAAATCCAGCGTGCGGCGCTGCCAAT
>JANMFP010000577.1:0-7390 GCA_031378135.1 Variovorax sp.
GTCAGCCGTATCAAGCAGCAAGCGCCGCTGTCTAAGATTGATATTCAGCCGCTTTCCGGCGCGCAAGACTATCGCCAGCGCTTGAGCTTGGGTGAATGCGATATCGTGATTGGGAATTGGCCCAAGCCGCCCGATGATTTGCACATGGGCAAACTCTTCTCCGATGAAGTGGTTTGCCTCGTGAGCGACAAGCATCCTGCGCTGCGCCGCAAATGGACGCAGGAGGCCTGGCTGGCTGCCGAGCACATCGCGCCTACGCCCACGCATCCCGGCGCCAAGGGCGTGATTGATGATCATTTGGCCAGTCTCCATCTCGCGCGCAACATCACTGCGCGTTGCCCGCATTTCGGATTGATTCCCAGCATGGTGGCATCAAGTTTGCTCGTGCTCACCACGGGCCGGCAATATTGCGAGCGCTATGTGAGCGGATTGCTGGGAAACATGGCTGTGAAAATTTTGCCTTGCCCGATTCAATTTCCACCCTTGATGTATTACCAACTTTGGCACGAACGCTCGCATGCTTCAGCGCAGGCGCGCTGGTTGCGTGAGCAGGTCAAGGCGGTGGCGGCCAGTTTGAAAGTCAGTGTATGAGCGCGCGTTTAGAGCTTTTAGGCATCACCAAAGCGTATCCATCGGTGATCGCTAATGATGCGGTCAGCCTGAAGGTGCAGCCCGGCGAAATCCATGCCGTGCTCGGCGAAAACGGCGCGGGTAAATCCACGCTGATGAAAATCATCTATGGCGCGGTGCACTCTGACCGGGGGCAGATGCGCTTTGATGGGCGCGAGGTGAATATTCGCAATCCGCAAGAGGCGCGCGCTTTAGGCATTGCGATGGTCTTCCAGCATTTCAGTTTGTTTGAAACACTCACAGTGGCGGAAAACGTGCTGCTTGGTTTAGACAGCTCGCAATCTCTGGCGCAAGTGACGCAGGCGATGACGGTGAAAGCCAGCGAATATGGTTTGCCGATTGATCCGCTGCGGCCCGTTCATACTTTGAGCGTGGGCGAGCGGCAGCGCGTAGAGATCATTCGCGCATTGCTCACAAATCCCAAGCTCTTGATTTTGGATGAGCCGACATCGGTGCTCACACCGCAAGCGGTAGAAAAGCTCTTTGAGACGTTGCGCTTGCTCAAATCCCAAGGCTGCAGCATTCTCTATATTTCTCACAAACTGCACGAAATCCGCGCGCTCTGCGATACCTGCACTGTGATGCGCGGTGGCTGCGTCGTGGCCACCTGCACGCCTGCGCAAGAATCGAATGCCAGCCTCTCGCGCATGATGATTGGCAGCGAGCCGCCGGCTTTGGCGCATCGCGCCTCCCATGCCGGTGCGGCAGTATTACAAGTAAAAAATTTGTCGCTGCCCAAAGCCGATGCCTTCGCTGTGGATTTGGAAGGCATCACGCTCACAGTGCATGCGGGCGAAGTGCTGGGCATTGCTGGCGTCTCGGGCAATGGGCAAAAAGAATTGATGGCGGCCATCAGCGGGGAAGATGAGCGTGTGGCGCGAGCGGCTGTTTTGATCAACGGCCAAGCTGTGGGCGATGCTCTGCCAGATGCGCGGCGCGCGCTCGGCTTGTATTTCGTACCTGAGGAGCGGCTGGGGCGCGGGGCTGTGCCGGTGATGAGTTTGGCGCAGAATTTATTGCTGACGCGGCGCGAAGCCGTCTCGCGCGCGGGCTGGATCACGCCTGCTGCTTTGCGCGATCAAGCGCAGGCCATCATCCGTCGCTTTAGTGTGAAGGCCGGTGGCCCGAACGCAGTCGCACGCAGCCTATCCGGCGGTAATTTGCAAAAATTCATCATGGGGCGCGAGATTTCCGCGCAGCCAAAGCTGCTCGTCGTCTCGCAGCCGACTTGGGGCGTGGATGTGGGGGCAGCGGCGCAAATTCATGCGGAGATTTTGGCGCTGCGCGACAAGGGTTGTGCCGTGCTCGTGGTGAGTGAGGAGATTGAAGAATTGTTTGAGTTATCGGATCGTTTGCAGGTGATCGCCAAAGGGCAGCTTTCGCCGAGCATCGCGCGTGCGGATGCCACGGTGGAGCTGGTGGGGCAGTGGATGAGTGGCTTGTGGAACGCTGAGCACACCGAGCACGCTGAAGGGGAGGCCGCAAATGTTCAAACTTGAACCTCGCGCGGAAATCTCCAAAGTTTGGGTGTACGGCTCGCCTGTGCTCGCTTTGCTGATCACGATTGTGGTGGCTGGCTCGCTCTTCATTGCGCTTGGGAAAGATCCCGTGCGCGGCCTCTCGATTTTCCTGATCGAACCTTGGGCGAATTGGCGCGGCGCGAGCGAGATTGCGCTTAAATCGATTCCGCTGATTTTGTGTGCGCTGGGTCTCGCGCTGTGTTATCGCAGCAATGTATGGAATATTGGCGCAGAAGGCCAGCTCTTGATGGGCGCGATTTTTGCGGGCGGCTTGGCGATGTGGGCCACGGAGGCCAAACAAAGCTTCTCGCCCTGGGTTTTCATGTGGTTGGGCATGCTTGCTGGCGCCATCGGCGGCGCGTTTTGGGCTGGCATTGTGGCGCTGCTGCGAGACAAGTTCAATGCGAACGAAATCTTGGTGAGCTTGATGTTGGTTTACGTGGCGAATTTGCTGCTGAGTTATCTTGTGTTTGGTCCTTGGAAAGATCCACAGGGCTTTAACTTTCCGCAAACTGTCACGTTTGACGATGGCACGCTGCTGCCGCGCATGTTCAAAGGCTTGCGCTTGCATTGGGGTTTTGTGATCGCGCTAATTGCTGCCGTGGTGATGGCGGTGTTTTTATTCCGCACTTTCAAAGGCTACTCACTTCAAGTGGGCGGCTTGGCTCCCGCGGCGGCGCGCTATGCGGGCTTTTCTAGCCGCAGCGCCTTGTGGATAGTGTTGCTCACCAGTGGCGCACTCGCGGGCATCGCTGGCGGCATGGAGGCGCTGGGGCCGCTGGGCCAGCTCACGCCGAATATTTCCGTCGGCTACGGGTTCACCGCGATCATCGTGGCTTTCATTGGGCGGCTGCATCCTGTGGGCTGCATTTTTGGAGCGGCGCTGCTGTCTATGTTTTTGATTGGCGGAGAGTTGGCGCAATCTCGCATCGGCCTGCCTTCGGCTTTGTCCAATGTTTTTCAAGGCGTGTTGCTGGTGGCTTTGCTGGCTTGCGATACCTTGATTCACTATCGAATTCGTAGCACTTTGCGCAGTAAATACGCCGGCTAGATGGTTAAATGATGCATAAAATATGAATGAAACAGCTCTCCTGATTGCCGCCACGCTCAACGCAGGCACACCGCTGGCGCTGGCCGCGCTTGGCCTGCTGATCAATGAGCGCGTGGGTGTGCTCAATTTGGGCGCAGAAGGCTTGATGTTGATGGCGGCTGTGGCGGGTTTTGCGGTTGGCTTTCATACCGGCAGCGATACCTTGGCTTTCGCTGCCGGTGCGATAGCAGGCGCAGCCGCGGCAGCGGTGTTTGGCGCTCTCGTGATTTGGCTGGGCACCAATCAATACGCCACAGGCCTTGCGCTGAGCTTGTTTGGCGCGGGGCTCTCCGCTTTTGTGGGTGTGGCTTACGTTGGTAAAAAGCTTGAAAATCGTATCGTCCATGAAGTGCCTTTTCTCTCCGATATTCCCTTTATCGGCACAGCGCTGTTTCGCCAGCATGCCATGGTGTACATCACGATTGCGCTGGCTGCAGTGCTTGCTTGGGGGTTGTTTCACACTCGCGCCGGCCTGGTGCTGCGCAGCATTGGCGAATCGCCCGAGTCTGCGCACGCTTTAGGCTACCGCGTGCGCTGGGTGCGTCTGTTTGGCGTGATGGCCGGTGGGGCGCTGTGCGGCGTGGCGGGGGCTTATCTGTCGGTGGTGTATGCGCCGCTGTGGGTCGAGGGCATGGTGGCGGGGCGCGGCTGGATCGCGCTGGCGCTCACGGTGTTTGCCACCTGGCGGCCGGCTCGCGTGTTGCTGGGCGCATATCTTTTTGGCGGCGTCACGATGCTGCAATTGCATTTGCAGGGCCAGGGTGTGGATATTCCTGCGCAATTTATGAGCATGCTGCCTTATCTCGCCACGATTGTCGTGCTGGTGATGATGTCGCGCAACCCGGTGTGGATTCGCATGAACATGCCAGCTTCATTAGGAAAACCCTTTAATCCAAATGGCTGACTGGTCGCGATGTGAGATTTCTCACATAATGTTGGTTTGATTTTTGCTTATTGTTTTGTGGTTTGTTTGACTTTTACTTTACGAGGACACTGAGATGACTGATTTCACGAAGCGCTCTGCGCTCAAACTCGCCGCCCGTAGCGTGGCTATAGGCGCTGCCATGGCCACCGTCGCCTTGGTGGGTTGCGGCAAAAAAGAGACTCCGCCGCCAGCGCCAGCGGCGGCTGCTCCCGCAGCTGCGCCAGCGCCGAAACCTGAGCCGCTCAAAGCAGCTTGGATCTATGTGGGCCCCGTGGGCGATGCCGGCTGGTCTTACGCACACGATCTCGGCCGCAAAGCTGTCGAAGCTAAATTTGGCGATCAGGTGAAAACCACCTTCGTTGAGAAAGTGCCTGAAGGCGCTGATGCCGAGCGTGTGATTCGCGATCTCGCGAGCCAAGGCAACAAGATCATTTTCGCCACCAGCTTCGGCTACATGGAGCCGATGCTCAAAGTGGCCAAAGATTTTCCTGATGTGAAATTCGAGCATGCCACCGGCTACAAAACCGCCGACAACATGCGCGTTTACGACGCTCGCTTCTACCAAGACACCTATCTCGCTGGCATGATCGCTGGCAAGATGACCAAGAGCAACACGCTCGGTTTCGTAGGCTCTTTCCCGATCCCAGAAGTGCTGCGCAACATCAACTCATTTACGCTCGGCGCGCAAAGCGTCAACCCAAAAATCAAGACCAAGGTCGTTTGGGTGAACACTTGGTTTGATCCACCAAAAGAGTCTGAGGCCGCTCAATCGCTGATCAACCAAGGCGCTGATGTGCTTTTGCAAAACACCGACTCCACGGCTGTATTGCAAACGGCAGAGAAAGCCGGTAAATATGCCTTCGGCTGGGATTCCGACATGAGCAGCTTTGCACCCAAAGCGCATTTGGCCTCTGCCATTGTGGATTGGAGCAATTACTACATCAAGTCGGTTGAAGAAGTCAAAGCCGGCTCGTGGAAGGGCAACCAAGTCACACGCTGGGGTATTCCTGAAGGCCAGAATGATTTGGTCAAGATCGCCGATCAGGTGCCAGCTGATGTGAAAGACATGGTTGCCGCCACCAAGGCCAAAATCAAAGACGGCAGCTTCAACCCCTTCACTGGCCCGATCATGGACAACACCGGCAAAGAGCAGTTGGCCAAAGACGTCAAGGCCGATGACGACTGGAAAGGCAAAGTCAATTTCTACGTCAAAGGCGTGGAAGGCAAAATTCCTGCTGGCAAGTAATTCGACTGCATGAAACCAAAGGCCGTGCTTGCACGGCCTTTTTCGTTTCTACAAAATACAACCTATGATTGAAAATATACTTTGGCATCCTGTGCTCGCTGCGAATGAATTGCAGCAGCAGCCTGTTGCATCAACTTTGCTCGGAGCGGAGATCGTGCTGTGGCGCGATGCGAGCGGTATAGCGCATGCATGGGCGGATCGTTGCCCGCATCGGGGCGCGAAGTTTTCTCTGGGCCGTGTCGTTGAGAATCGATTGGAATGCGGCTATCACGGCTGGCAATTCTCTTCGCTTGGGCAGTGTGTGCAGGTTCCTGCGCTGCCCGATTTCAAACCGCCACCCGGCCATTGTGCGAAAGTATTTGAGTTGCAAGAGGCTTACGGCTTGCTTTGGGTGCGGTTGGAGAAAAGCGATAGCGTGATCCCTGCGTTTGAAGCAGAGGCTGATGCACGTTTACGCAAGGTCAACTGCGGGCCGTATCTCGTGCAAACCTCTGCGCCGCGCTTGGTGGAGAATTTCCTTGACATGAGCCATTTCGGCTTTGTGCACGAGGGCTGGCTCGGTGATCGTGCGCATGTGGCGATGCTGGATTACGACCTGCAAAAAACTGCCGCTGGCATCCTTGCGACGAATTGCCAAGCCTGGCAGCCCAAAAGCAATCTGCATTCAACAACCGGCTCTATGGTGAGCTACACCTATGAGGTCAACGCGCCCTACACATGTATTCTCACTAAAGCGCCTGATTCTGCCACGCTGGGCGAGCACATCACCAATAAAGAGAACTTCCGCGAGTCTATCGCGCTCTTCGTTTGCCCCATCACGCCAGAGACGAGTCGCGTATGGATTCGTATGGCGATGACGGATTTTGAGTCGCCCGATTCGGCCTTGCAGAGTTTTCAGAACACGATTTTTGGGCAAGATCAGCCTGTGCTGGAATCGCAATCGCCTAAACGCTTGCCGCTTGACCTCCGTGCCGAGCTGCACACCGTTGCTGATAAAGCGTCTTCTGCATATCGCCGCTATTTGCAAGAGCGCGGCATCACTTTTGGAGTCTGTTGATGAAGACGATTTCTAAAGAGCGCCTGCCCGAATTCCTGCGCCGCCTTCCTAAGGCCGAGCTGCACATTCACATTGAAGGCTCGCTTGAACCCGAGATGATTTTCAAACTCGCGCAGCGCAATGGCGTGAATTTGCCGTATGCAAGTGTGGAAGATTTGCGTCAAGCTTATGCGTTCACCAACTTGCAAAGCTTCCTCGATATTTACTACGCAGGCGCTTCGGTGCTTTTAAAGGAACAAGATTTTTACGACATGGCTTGGGCTTACCTTGAGAAGGCTGCATTTGACAATGTCATCCGCGCAGAAATTTTCTTCGATCCGCAAACGCATACGGCGCGCGGCGTGAGCATGCAAACGGTGATCGCCGGTTTGTCGCGTGCTTGTAGAGATGCGAAAGCTGGTTTGGGTGTCGATGCAGAATTGATCCTCTGCTTCCTGCGACACTTGAGTGAGCAAGAGGCCTTTGAAACGCTGGAAGCCGCGTTGCCTTTTCGCGAACATTTCATCGGCGTGGGTCTCGACAGCAGTGAAGTTGGCCATCCTCCCGAAAAATTTGCAAGAGTTTTTGCGCGCTGCAAAGAGCTCGGGTTTCGACTTGCAGCGCATGCCGGCGAAGAAGGCCCGCCTGAATACATTTGGAGTGCACTCGATGTGCTCAAAGTCGAGCGTGTTGATCATGGCGTGCAAGCCACGCGCGATGCGGCGCTGATGCAGCGCCTGGCCAAAGATCGCATCCCACTCACGGTGTGCCCGCTGTCGAATCAAAAGCTCAAAGTCTTCCCAGATCTGCGCGATCACAGTTTGCGCAAATTGCTTGATGCGGGGCTGTGCGCGATGATCAATAGCGACGATCCCGCCTATTTCGGTGGCTACATGAACGACAACTGGCTGGCTACCTTTTCTGCGCTAGAGCTTGATGCACC
>JANMFP010000586.1:0-4463 GCA_031378135.1 Variovorax sp.
GCAGTGGAATGGGTCGAGTTACCGAACGTCGCTGGCATGGCGCTGTTTGCCAATGGTGGCCGCTTCACGAGCAAGCCTTATGTGGCTTCAGGTGCTTATGTGAAGCGCATGAGCAACTATTGCCAAGGCTGCAAATATTCGCCAGAAGAACGTAGCGGGAAAGATGCCTGCCCGATGACGACTTTGTATTGGAATTTCTTAGACGGTCACGAGAAAGAATTTTCTGGCAATCCGCGTACTGCATTGATGGTGAAAAATTTGCAGCGGATGACAGATGATGAGCGCAAGGCCTTGCGTTTGAAGGCTAAAGAAATGCTGTCTGATTTGGATGCTTTGTAGTTTAGTTCGTCGCTTGGTTTGTTGGTGAGATTGCGCTACCTGCGCGTTTTGCTGCGTGTCCTCCGGCGGCATTGGATTTTATTTTTCCCCGGTAGCTTGGTTTCGCCGCCTCCCCCTTTACCTCCGCAAAACACGCAGGTAGCGCAATCTTGCAAGCGTGGCAGCTTTCGACAAAAGAAATACCCTACGCATCAAACGTTTGCACTAAACCAAGCTTTTCGCAGCCATCGACGCGGCGCATGTACCGCAGTGAGGTAAAGGAGGAATTCGGGCGAAGCCCGAAGGGGGACACGAACGGAGGTGCGTGCGCCGTGGCGATGGCGGGCTCAGAAACAAACCCGAGAGAGCAACTTCTAAAGCACGCGATTAAACCAAAGCACTGATAGAGAAGCAGAAATCACAGTCAGCATCGCAGCAAGCAAAGCCAAGAGAGCTGAAATTTCCGTCTCCTTCGTCTCACTCGAAATCCGAGAACTGAGCTTCTCGTACACCTTGTTTAAATCCGTTGCACTACCCGCGTAAAAGTAATCAGCCGCTGTACGGCTGGCCACGGCCTTCAATGTTTCTTCATCAAGGCGCACGCGCATGCTCCAGCCTTCGAAGCCAATTGTTTCGCCATCTACCGTGCCCACACCAACGGTGTAGACACGTACACCCCGGTCTGCCGCCATCTTGGAGGCCTCCATCGGATCAACGCCCGTAGTGCGCTGGCCGTCGGTGAGCATGATCACGGCGGCTGAGTTGTAGGAGCCAGGGGGCACGGGGGTGAATTCTTTTTTCTCTTTGGGCGGTTCGTTGAGCGACCGACCCATCGGGCGATTGCCCCCCATCCCTGCGCTGCCCATTTGCGCCAGCTCGATACCGGCATCGGGGAAAAGCGTGGCCAGAGAAATCACAATCGCATTGCCTGTGGCCGTGCCGCGCTGCATTTGGAAGCGGTCAATCGCTTGCACCAAGTCTTCACGATTGAGCGTCGGAAATTGCGCCACTTGCGCAGCGCCAGCGAATGCGACGATGCCAACCTTCACTTCTCTGGGCAAGGTTTCTAGAAATTTCTTTGCAGCGGCTTGCATCGCAATGAATCGCGTGGGTTGAATGTCCGTAGCGCGCATGCTGCCGCTCACATCGAGCGCCAAGATAATCGTCTTTTGATTCGAAGGCAAGGTGATCACAGCCATGGGCCTTGCTGCTGCAAAGAGCATAGCTGCTAGCGCAAGCAGAAAAAGCGCGGGAGGCACATGCCTGCGCCATGAGGCTTGACCAGCGGCAGCTAGTCTGATGATAGAAAGCGATGAGAAATTAGCGGCGTGTTTGCGGCGGTGTTTGAGCAACCACAAATACCACAGCACGAGCAGCGGCAACAACAACAAAAGCCAAAGAAACTCTGGCCAGAGGAAGTTGACGCCTGGGATGTTCAAATCGAAAGGGGACATGGCTCAAGCTACTTTCTGTTTATTCATAGCGGCGAAGCGGCGGCTCTTGCCTCTGCGCAATGCGGCAAAGCGAATCAGACTGTCTGCAATATCTGCGTCGGTGGAAAGCTCCAAGGTATCTACACCAGCAGCATTCAAGCCATCGCGTAGCTGCGCTTCTTTTTCAGCAGAAATTTCAGCAAAGCGGCGGCGAAAATTGGGATTGCAATCGACGAGCTGCGTTTGTCCCGTCTCAGCATCACGAAACGTGATCATGCCTAAATCAGGCAGCTGCAATTCAAGAGGATCCGTCAGGCGCACAGCCACCACATCGTGGCGGCGCGCGAGCTGCGCCAAAGGTTTGTCCCAGCCCGGTGCACTGAAAAAATCTGAAATCACGAAAACGGTGCTGCGCCGCTTGATCACATGCGCTGCAGCATCAAGCAAGTGTGCGAGTTGCGTTTCTTGGCTGCCTGCTTTCGCCCGATGCGCAAGCAGCTCATGCGCGAGCTGGAGCACATGCCGACGGCCAGAGCCGGTGGGCAGCATTTTGCTCGCGGCCTCATTTCCATCCCCGCCACCGTAGAGCAAAGCCCCTACGCGATTGCCATGCCCAGTGAGCAGGCGCGCGAGCGAGATAGCCAGCTCATTGGCCACTTCGCGCTTACGCCGCTGCCTGCTGCCGAAATCCACCGATGCGCTCAAATCCATCACAAACCAAGCGGCCATCTCGCGATCTTCGGTGAACACGCGCACATGCGGTGTGCCCGTGCGTGCTGTGACGTTCCAATCGATGTGGCGCACGTCATCGTGCGACTGGTATTCGCGCAGATCGGCGAAATCCAAACCTGCACCTCGAAACAAGGTGCGGTAGTCGCCCTGCAACACACCATCCAAGCGTCGAACAGTTGTCCACTCCAAACGCTTGAGCAAGGCTTCTGCGCCGCTTGTGATGGCAGGCGCAGGCGTGCCCGCCTGAACTTCGAGTTCAGGCTTGGAGAGCGAGAAAGTTTTACGCAGCCAGTTTCTCATCTTGGTGCTGTGAAGATTGCATGGGCGCAATGTGTTTCAACGGCTTGGCCGGCGCAGGAATCGCCTGCATGATTTTCGCGATCAAGCTATCAGGCGTGAGGCCACTTGAGAGCGCATCATAGGAAAGCACCACGCGGTGGCGCAGCACATCAGGAATCAAATCACTCATATCCTCAGGTAGCGCATAAGTGCGCCCGCGCATCAAGGCAAGCGCACGAGCGCCTTCCGTGAGGCCAATGGTGGCGCGTGGGCTAGCGCCATAGGTGATGTGCTGGCGCAACTCTTTTAAACCGTGCTTCTCTGGGGTGCGCGTACACGTCACGATCTTCACGGCGTAATCAATAAGCGATGGATCCACATACACCGCACGGCATTGCTTTTGTAGCTCGGCGAGTTGCTGCACAGTCGCCACTTCGCGCACCTGCACCGCAGGGCCCGTCACGCGATCCACAATCACGCGCTCCTCTTCATCGCTCGGGTAATCGACCAAGACCTTCATCATGAAACGATCCACCTGCGCCTCGGGCAGCGGATACGTGCCTTCGGTTTCAATCGGGTTTTGCGTGGCCATCACAAGGAAAGGGCTGGGCACTTTATGCGTCTCGCCCGCAATCGTCACTTGCCGCTCTTGCATCACTTCCAGCAAGGCACTTTGCACTTTCGCTGGCGCGCGGTTGATCTCATCAGCGAGCAATAGATTCGCAAACACTGGCCCGAGCGAGGTTGAGAATTGGCCGCTTGCGGGGTTGTACACGCGCGTACCGATCAGGTCAGACGGCACCAGATCGGGCGTGAACTGAATGCGCTTGAATTTGCCGCCAATGGTCTCGGCAAGCGTCTTCACCGTCAGCGTCTTCGCCAGCCCCGGCACGCCCTCCACCAGCAAATGCCCTTGTGCCAGCAGCGCCACCATCATGCGCTCGAGCAAGTTGTCTTGCCCCACGACAACACGCTTAACCTCATACAAAATTTGCTCCATGAGCTGGGCGGTTTGGGGATCTGGTTTGCTGAGGTCTGTCATTGGGTACTCTCAAAAACATGCAAATACAAATGCAAAACTTCCGGACGCAGAAGACGCAAAGGTTACGCAGAAAAAATAACAAAAAAGGAAATACCAAGAAAACTCTTGGTTCATTCACTTCTATTTTTGTATTTTTTCTTCTGTCTTCTTTTGCGTTTTCTGCGTAACCTTTGCGTCTTCTGCGTCCGGTATTGGTATTAAAAACTTAGAACGGCGGCATGCCCGCAGCACTCGCCGCGTTTTCTATCGGCACTGCAAAACCAATGCCAATAAATGTTCGCGCCGGTGTTGGATTCATGATGGCTGTCACGATGCCCACCACTTCGCCGTCCATCGTCACAAGCGGCCCGCCGGAATTACCAGGGTTGGCGGCGGCATCAAATTGAATGAGGTTTTTCATCGTTTGCCCGCCTTCAGGCGAACGGAAACTGCGTTTGAGCCCGGAGACGATGCCGGCAGATACCGACGGGCCGATGCCAAATGGAAAGCCTACGGCAATCACTTGATCGCCCTCGCGCAGATCCGCGGTAGAGCGCATCGTGGCAGCAATCAAATCGTCGGGGATTTTTCGCGCTTGGAGCACAGCCAAATCGTCTTCCGCCTGCACGCTTTTGATATCGGCCTCGGTTTCCAGCCCGTCCATAAATGTGATCTTGATG
>JANMFP010000031.1:0-10022 GCA_031378135.1 Variovorax sp.
CTGCGCGATGTGGTCAAAGACATCCTCGATTCCCTCACGCCGCGCGAAGCCAAAGTGCTGCGCATGCGCTTCGGTATTGAAATGTCTACCGATCACACGCTGGAAGAGGTGGGCAAGCAATTTGACGTGACACGCGAGCGCATTCGCCAAATTGAGGCCAAGGCTTTGCGCAAGCTCAAGCATCCTTCACGCTCGGATAAACTGCGCAGCTTTGTGGAAAACCAGTAATTTCTACTGCGTTGTTTTTGAAAACCGCCTTTGTTATACAGAGGCGGTTTTTTTATGTCTTTTTATGGCTTAAACGGCAGATCGCCGGCGTATTTACTGCGCTAGTTGCTACTATATTAATAGTAAATTGAAATCGCTCGCTCTGTGCTTTTTGAAGTGTCTTGGCGAAACGGTAGAGCGTGACAGCAAAAGAAAAAATCAATTCCAAGCAAGGGTGTAAGAAACCCCAAACCCTGACGACAGAACATTTATTGCTTTCCTTCAACTCTTCTCCAAGGAATCACCATGTTGAAAACCATCCTCGCCGCAAGCCTCGCATTCGCAGCCAGCAGCGTATTCGCTTTGGACATCAAACCTTACGCTGCTGATCAGCTTGCAGCGGCGCAGAAGGCGGGCAAGAGCGTGGCGGTGCATTTTCATGCGGATTGGTGCCCGACTTGCGTGAATCAGGCCAAGGCTTTGAATGTGCTCAAAGGAGATGCGCAGTTGAAAGATATGACGATCTTGGTGGCGGATTACGACAAAGAAAAGGAATTGCGCAAGTCGATGAAAGTGCGTTCGCAATCCACCTTTGTTGTGTACAAAGGCATTGCCGAAGTGAGCCGAATTGCGGGTGAAACGGAAGCTGAAAAAATCAAAATTGGCTTGGCGAAGTCTCTGTAATTGAGCTCTGCATTTCAGCCCTGCATTCCAGTTTCATCAAAAGGCGTTGCACCCGCAGCGCCACCTTTTAAAAACACACAACAACAAGGCACCCCATGGTCTCCCTCACTGAATTTGGCCTCGCGCTCTTGGCTGGCAGCCTCACCACGCTCAATCCTTGCGTCTTCCCGCTGCTGCCCATCGTGCTCGGCGGGGCACTGCAAGGCCACAAGGCTGCGCCGCTGGCCATGGGGGCGGGCATGGTGGCTTCGTTTGGCGCGCTGGGGCTCTTGATCGGTGTGGCGGGCGATGCGCTGGGGATTGATCCGGATGCGGTGCGCGTGGCTGGCGCGGTGTTGCTGATTATTTTTGGCATCGTGATGCTCGTGCCTTGGCTGAACGAGAAATTCACCAATTTCGTCACGCCTCTGGCCAGTGGCGCAAACAACGCCACGGCCGGGCTCGACAGCGGCTCGCTCAAAGGCGCATTTGCCACGGGCGGCTTGCTTGGCATGGTGTGGAGCCCGTGCTCCGGCCCGATGCTGGCCAGCGCGCTCACCTTGGTTGCTACGCAGGGCGGCGCGCTGCGCGGCACGCTCATCCTCTCCACCTTCGGTCTCGGCGCAGCAGCCGTGCTTGTGGCTGTAGCCTATGCCTCGCGCGCAGGTTTTGGCAAAGTGCGTGGCTGGGTGCTGGAGCACATGAACACGGTGAAAAAAGTGTTCGGCGTGTTCGTGTTGCTGGTGGGCGTAGCGATTTTGTCGGGCGGCGACAAATGGCTGGAAACACAAGTGGTGCGCATCTTGCCTGAGAGCTGGATCAATTTGACGACTCGGATTTGATGTGTATCGCTTCCTGCTTTTTTATGGGTTTTTGATAGTTAAATGGGCTGTTAGCCGGCGTATTTGTTGCGTTAGATGCTATTGAATTGATAGTCATCGAGAGTTGCTGATTTAGACTTAGCTCCCAGTTATGAGCAGGATATACAGAGCGCGCGCCATTGTTATGCCGTTCTTGCATGAGAAATGCTGGCTAAATTTAGGGTTAACCCTTAATCTCTGGTTATTGAGATTTTCAGCACCGCTACGGTCTTACTTCAAGGCAACAGCGGCGCAAAAAGAAAGGAACCTCATGAACACTTTCACCACTTTCGTCAACGCTATTTTGAATCGCCGCAACAACGCATTTGAGGCCCGCCAACTCTTGGAGCGCGCCACCGAAGCCCGCGGCATCTCGCAAGCTGATGCTGCAGAACTGCGCGCCAACGCGATTGCTATGTTGCGAGTGGTGCGCTAAGCGGCCGCAGCACTCAAGCCCGTGCCCCATGCCTTGCTTGGCAATTTGAGGCACCGCAGCAACTTGCCCGCGTGTAAAAGCGTAGAGGCATATTTCTGAGCCGATGTCCTACATCCATTGCGCCAGTTGTCTGATGCCTTCTTGTGCAGCTTTCTTCAACAATGGCTCATGCGCTGAATTAGCGTATGACTTGTTAAAAGCAAACCCAAGGACACCATGCAACACATCAATAAGCGCACAGCAATTTCAGCAGCAATCCTTGCTGCGCTTTGCGTCACCTCAGCCATTGCGCAAGGCAATAACGACATCTCATCTTCGAGCACAGACTACAAGCCTTCGGGATACATCCTGCCTAGCATCAGTCGCATGAGTCCGGATACGCGCTTGGGCACCGACAAGAATGCGACCGGCGGATCATTGCGTTTTGGCGCGCCCGTATCTCCCAACGTGGATCTGCAATTTGGTTTGCAATACGGTCGCTCAACCGATGGTAGCAACCGGTATGAGCAGATGACGCTGGGATTGGATGGTGTGTACCTTTTTTCTCGCTCACGTTTTCGGCCGCTGGTGTTGGTTGGCGTCGGTGCGCAGCGCGATCAGGTCACGACATCCTCGTCAAAAGTGAACGCCACATCGCCGTTTGTGGGTGCTGGCGTTGGTTTTCAGTTTGCATTCAATGACCAATGGGGCATGCAGCTTGATGCGCGACGTAACTATGCTTTCTTGCAAGGCAACAACTTTGCTTCTAAGCGCTCAAACACCGACATCGTGAGCCTAGGCCTGATGTATACCTTTGACAAATCACCACAGCGTGCAGCGCGTGTGGTTCAAGTGCCGGTTGATGTCGTGCCGCCTTCACCGGTGGTTGCCCAGTCGCCAGCGCCTCAGCCGCCCATCATCGTGGTTGCTCCGCCTGCACCAGCGCCAGTAGCCATGCCAGCTCCAGCGAAGTTTGAACGGATCACTTTGTCTGCCAGCAAATTATTTGATTTTGACAGTGCCGTGCTGCGCACGCCGATGCCAAAACTCGATGAGGTGGCAGATTCTTTGGTGAAATACCCAGATGTTGGCAACATCATGATCAGCGGCTACACAGACCGATTGGGCTCAGACGCATACAACCAAGTGCTTTCGCAAAAACGTGCAGATGCCGTTAAGAGCTACATGGTTAATCGCGGTGTGACGGCCAACAGGATGACGGCAACCGGCAAAGGCGAGAGCAATCCAATGGTTAATTGCACTGAGAAAAACATAGCAAAACTGCGCGATTGTTTAGAGCCAAATCGCCGTGTTGAGATCGAGCAAATCACGATTGAGCGTCAAGTTCGTTAAATAGCATTAACCAATGCAGGATGAGTATGCAATCGAAAGTATCTTCGCCCAAAATTAATTTTGAATTTCACGAGCCACTCAGGTTAAATGTTGGCGCGCTGAATGCTGCCAAGCGCAGCCTTGAGCAGGGCGCAATCACGCCCAGCTATGGCCCTTGGCGCGAGGATATTATTCGACTGCTAAACGACAGTCTTGCCACTGAGTTGGTCTGCGCCCTGCGATACAAACGGCACTATTTCACGGCAGCAGGCTTGACTTCATCAAAAATCGCCAACGAATTTTTGGTGCATGCCAGTGAAGAAACGACACACGCCAATCGGCTCGCAGAGCGCATTGTGCAGTTGGGAGGCGAGCCTGATTTTTCGCCGGATTTTCTCTCAAGACGCAGTTATGCGCCATACAACGCTGAGCTCGGGCTCAAATCCATGATCAAAGCAAATTTGAGCGCAGAGCGTGTCGTGATCGAGGCTTATACACAAATGATTGCTCTGATCGGTGACAAAGATTCTGTCACCACTCGCTTGATTGAAGATATTTTGAGTCAGGAGCACGAGCATGCTGACAAGCTCAAAAAATGGCTTGTCGTTGCGTAAGAGCGGGTATTTTGAAAGGCTGCAAGTCTGTGTCCAGAGGCATGTGTGAATACGGCGCCTATTGCGTCTATCGTGCGGTCATGTCTCGGGTGTTCCCGTGTCTTGGTTGCCAAGCTCAAGTTGAGCACGTGCCGCCGTGGCCAAAGCTTGATATTTGATCTTGAATGCTGCAAGGTCTTCCACCTCTAGCTCTTCAAGATCAAGAAGTGCGTTGTGCGCGCCCTGGGTAGCTCGAATCAGTTCGTCGAGTTTGACCTGAATGGCCTCCGTGTCTCGATTCTGCGTGTTCTGAATGAGGAACACCATCAAGAAGGTGATGATGGTTGTGCCAGTGTTGATAACAAGTTGCCACGTATCACTGAAGCCAAACATGGGGCCGGTCACGAGCCAGATGCCGATCACCGCAACCGCGAAGGAAAAAACCCGCGGTCGGCCGCAAAAGCGCGCTGCAGCTTTGGCAAAGCGGGAGTACCAAACGTTAGTGCGCATGATTTTCTCAGTGTGTTACGCCATGGATAGCGAGAATCATTGATTCAAAACCTCGGCCTTGGCCGGCGGCGTGAACTTAAAACTGTCGGCGGGCAAGGTGATGTTGGCTTGCATCGAGGTGAAGTTGATGATGCTGCGCTGGCCGAAACTGTCTGTGATGTCTAGTTGTTGGAGGGCTTCGCCACGGAAGCCGATGCGGACGAGTTCAAGCGTGCTGTTTGCTGATTTTGGTTTGGCGCTGACCCAGCTCATACCATCTTTTTCGGGCGCGTTTTCAAGAGTGAATTCGTTGCGCAGCGCGCTCAAGTCAGTTGCAGATGCGATCAGGGCAGCGGGGGTGTTGGCAAACGCTGCGGATTGTTTGCGGCGGGAGGCTTGGTTTAAATCAGCGTCGTAAATCCACAGGCTGGTGCCATCGGCCAAGATGAGTTGCTCGAACGGTTTTTTATATTGAAACCTGAACTTACCCGGGCGCTGAAATTCAAATGTACCGCTGGAATTTTTCACGCGTGGGGCTTCACCGGCTTTGGCGGGGGAGGTGACGGTTTGCGTGAACTCGGATTTGCCAGATTTCGTGGTTTTGACGAAATTCTCTAAGCTTTCTATGCCATTTAGGGCTCTTGCCGGCATAGATGCTGCGCAGAGCGCTATGAAAAGCGTAGTGATGATTTTTAAGTGACGCATCGTAGCAAGATGAGGTAAATGTTTATTCGTTACGGTGAGGAACAAGAATCTCGCGCTGCCCGCGCCCATTCATCGCTGTGACCAAACCCGATTTCTCCATGGCTTCCAGCAAGTTTGCAGCCTTGTTGTAGCCAATCGATAAATGGCGCTGCACGAGTGAAATACTGGCTTTTTGGTTCTTCAAAACAATCTCCACAGCTTTGTCGTACAGCGCATCTTTCTCACCCGCGCCGCCGCCACCTAAGTCTAGAGATAGACCGTCTTCATCATCAACAGTTCCGCCCTCGAGCACGCCATCGATGTAATTGGGCTCACCTTGCGATTTGAGATAAGCCACCACACGGTGCACTTCCTCATCGCTGACAAACGCGCCGTGCACGCGCACCGGGAAGCCTGTGCCTGAAGGCATGTATAGCATATCGCCCATGCCGAGCAAAGCCTCTGCGCCCATCTGATCGAGAATCGTGCGGCTATCAATCTTGCTGCTCACTTGGAAGGCGATTCGCGTCGGAATATTCGCTTTGATGAGACCGGTGATCACATCGACGCTCGGGCGCTGTGTGGCGAGCAGCAAATGAATACCAGCTGCGCGTGCCTTCTGCGCAAGCCTGGCAATCAGCTCTTCAATCTTCTTGCCCACCACCATCATCAAATCCGCGAGCTCATCGATCACCACCACGATATGCGGCAAGCGCTCAAGTGGCTCGGGGGAGTCGGGCGTGAGCGAGAAGGGGTTGTAGATGAATTCTTCACGCGCTTTGGCTTCATCAATCTTCGTGTTGTAGCCCGCCAAATTGCGCACGCCCAGCTTGCTCATGAGTTTGTAGCGCCGCTCCATCTCCATGACACACCAATTGAGCCCGTGCGCGGCTTGGCGCATATCGGTGACGACGGGGCAGAGCAAATGCGGGATGCCTTCATACACACTCATCTCCAGCATCTTCGGATCAATCAGCAGCAGGCGCACATCGCGCGCTTCGGCTTTGTAGAGCAGGGAGAGAATCGTCGCGTTGATGCCCACGGATTTGCCCGAGCCTGTGGTGCCAGCCACCAAGCAATGCGGCATTTTGGCCAAATCAGCCACCACCGGATTGCCTACGATGTCTTTGCCCAAGCCAATCGTGAGCATGGATCTGGCATCGTTGTAAACCTGCGAGCCGAGAATTTCCGACAAGCGAATCATCTGCCGCTTGGCGTTGGGCAATTCGAGTGCCATGTAGTTCTTGCCGGGGATGGTTTCGACAACGCGGATGGACACGAGCGACAACGAGCGCGCCAAATCTTTGGCCAAGCCCACGATTTGCGAGCCTTTCACGCCCGTCGCCGGCTCAATTTCATAACGCGTGATCACCGGGCCGGGCATGGCGGCCACCACTTGCACCGTGACGCCGAAATCTTTGAGCTTTTTCTCAATCAGGCGGGATGTCATCTCCAGCGTTTCAGGAGACACGGTTTCTTGGCGTGTGGTGGGCGCGCCATCGAGCAAATCGACCTGCGGCAGCTTGCTATCGGGTAGCTCGATGAACAAACCTTTTTGTCGTTCTTTGGCCACCCGCGTGCTGGTGGGCAGATCTACGAAGCTATCGGTGAGTACCGGCTCGATGCGTGGCGCAGGCGCAGGCGGTACGTAGATGGGCGCAACATGCAGCTCTTCATTTTCAGCACGCTCGACCACCAGCGTTTCTTCCCGTTCGCGAGCGGCTTGTGTGCCAAAGGCTAAGTCTTGCTCAATCTCTTTTTTCTCGCGGCGCTTTTCAATCCACCCCAAAATCATGCCGCCCAATCCTTCAGCCCAAGCCACCCACGAAAATCGCATCGCCCAAGCTGCACCGAGCAGGCCAAGGGCAATCGCCACCAAAGCCGAGCCATTGAAACCCAGCCATTTGCTGCTCAAAGTGCCGAGCCAAAGCCCAAGCACGCCGCCAGCATGCCCCGGCAACCGTGCTTCAAAGCGATACAAACGCGTCCATTCCAGCGTGCAACTGGCAGCGAGCAGCAAGGCCAGGCCGATCCAGAAGAGGGCGCGTCGTGTGTCTTTGCTGGTATCGCTGCGCAGCCAGCGCGCCAAGCTGCCCAGCCAAGTGCGCAGGCCTGCGGCAAACAGCCACCAAACGGAATAGCCAAACAAGTAAAACGAAGCGTCTGCTGCCCAAGCGCCCAGCTTGCCCCCCCAATTTCGTGATGCAACGCCAGCTGCTTGGCTGCCCGATGTGCTCCATGCCGTATCGACACCAGAATGAGTGGCGAGCGCGATCAGCCAAAAGAGCAGGGCGAGTGCGCCAAGAGTGAGCAGCAATTCTTGCGAGAAGCGGCGCGGTTTATCGGGCTCTGCGGGCGTGTTTCGGGAACGACCACGCTGCGTGGTGACGGAGGAATTTAAGGTGTCGAGAGAGTAAGGCATCTGTGTAGGATTCGCTGAGCAAGTTATCCGCGCGAATCAGACTGCATTTAGGGTGGCTTGCGTCGTTAAAAAGCCTCGCTTTAGCACCGCTAAAGCTACGTTTTTTGCCTAGCATTCCATCCCTCAATCCAGCCTGCTTCATCGCGGAAACTTACTCAGCGAATCCTAAAATGATAGCGCACTTCCGTCGGTCACCTCAATATTTAAAAACAGCGCAGTTTGGTGACCTTTGGGCAGGAGTTACCCCGGCGTAACTTAACCCAGCGTATTGAGCCGCTCGCGGATGAGCACTGCGCCTGATGCCTGCGTCTCAATAAAGCCGCGTTCTTCCAGATCCTTCATCACGCGGCTGACCATTTCGCGCGAAGCCCCCACCATTTTGGCCAAATCTTGGCGAGACACTTTGTCGCGGATGAAGTGGTGGCCATCGGCATTCATTTCGGCGGCTTCCATCAGCGCGCGCGCTACACGGCCATACACATCCATCAGCGCCAACGATTCGATCTTGCGGTCTGCGCTGCGCAGGCGCTGCACCAAGCCCTTCATCACGGCATAGGCCATTGAAGTATTTTCTGGCAAGCAGCGGGCAAATTCGAGCCGGCCGAGCATAAGCGCATCTGTTTGCACCTCTGCACGCACCGACGCAGAATGCGGCTCGTTATCAATCAAGCTCATCTCGCCAATATAGTCGCCTGGCTGCAGATTGGCCAAAATCACCTCACGGCCTTTGCTGTCTGCCGTGAACACACGGCAGCGCCCCGTGAGAATAATGAAAAGCGCGTTTGATTTCTTTCCTTGCTCAACAACGTGTTCGCCGCGCTTAAAGCGTCGTTTAACAACCGCCTCAGCCACACCCTCTGCTTGTTGGGCGGTCAGCATGGCAAACAGCGGCACACGGCGGATCAGCTCTAAATTTGACAACATCGACATCGTTATATCCCTCGGCAATAAGTGTTTTGTTTTTAAGAAATTGGCAGTGAATACAAAGCTTGATTTTCTTCTGGTCGAACAGAGATAGCGAGAATGACGAGATAATGCAGTTAAGAAAACCTACGCGCGTCTGACTGTACAACAAACGCATCCTAATAGCCACAGCATTTTTCCGCACATCATCATCCATGAAACACGCCAAAGTTCTTATCCTCGGCTCCGGCCCCGCTGGCTACACTGCCGCCGTTTATGCCGCCCGCGCCAACCTCAAACCCACTCTTGTTACAGGCATGGCCCAAGGCGGCCAACTCATGACGACGACCGAGGTAGACAATTGGCCCGCCGATGTAGATGGCGTTCAAGGCCCTGAGCTGATGGAGCGCTTTTTAAAGCACGCCGAGCGATTTAACACCGAAATTATTTTCGACCACATCAACAAGGTCGATTTCTCCAAGCGCCCGTTTACCTTGAGCGGCGATAGCGTGAGCTACACCTGCGATAGCTTGATTATTTCCACGGGTGCATCGGCCAAATACCTCGGCCTGCCCAGCGAAGAAGCCTTCATGGGCCGTGGCGTGAGCGGCTGTGCTACTTGCGATGGCTTTTTCTACCGCGATGAAATTTGTTGTGTAGTCGGCGGCGGCAACACAGCTGTAGAAGAAGCGCTGTATCTCAGCAATATCGCTAAGAAGGTTTATCTCATTCACCGCCGCGATAAATTCAAATCCGAAGCGATTTTGATTGACAAGCTGATGGACAAAGTCAGTGAAGGCAAGATCGAACTCAAGCTGTGGAACACGCTCGATGAAGTACTCGGCGATGCAAGTGGAGTCACGGGCGTGCGAATCAAGCATGCGCAAACCGGCGCAACAGAAGACATCACGCTAAAAGGCTGCTTCATTGCGATTGGCCATTCCCCAAATACGCAAATCTTTGAAGGCCAGCTCGAGATGAAGGGCGGCTACATCGTCACACAAGGTGGCTTGAATGGCTTTGCCACGCAAACCAGCGTGCCCGGCGTGTTTGCCGCAGGCGATGTGCAAGACCATGTGTATCGCCAAGCAATCACCAGCGCGGGCACAGGCTGCATGGCCGCGCTTGATGCGCAGCGCTTCTTAGAGCAGGCGAGCTAAGCGGCAGTGCAGATCGCATCAGCCTTGATGCTATAATCTCTGGGTTGCTTAGGCGCATAGCTCAGTTGGTTAGAGCACCACCTTGACATGGTGGGGGTCGTTGGTTCGAATCCAATTGCGCCTACCAAAGTTTCCAACTTTGGGTGCGCCTACCAAAGTTTTTAATTTTGGGTGCACTTACCAAATATTCCAAACCGCTTAGGGTAAACCTAAGCGGTTTTTGCATTTCTGCCCTGCGCTCATTGCTTCGCTATGCCTAGAATGGTGCATTGCAGCAAGCATTTCTAGGAGCAT
>JANMFP010000068.1:0-3115 GCA_031378135.1 Variovorax sp.
ACGCGCAAATCGCCACCGCTTCGCGACCAAGCAAACAACGGCAAGCCGCCTGCATCAGTGGCTAAGCCGCCCACCCAATGGCCTGTGGGCTGACTGCTCATATAACCCCCAAAAACCATGCCGAGCACAAAGGTGATGCCCAAACCCAGCACGATGGACAGCTTGAGCGCAGGCGGCAATGCATATGTTTTGGAGCGAGCAATCACGACACCTAAAACAACCGAGGCACTCACAAGCAACACTGCTCCCACGCCCATCAAGGTGTACATCATGGAGTCAAGGCGCGTCGCCACATTGAAATGAGAAGCCTTGCCGTGCGCTCCCTGCCAAGTGATGTAAGCCACCTCAAACAAGCCGGAGAGCACCGCAACCCACACCACATATTTGACAGCGCGTGCTTGCCACTGCTCTTTAGGCAGCCAGAATAGAAATAGAGCCAAGCTCAGCAAGTACACCCCTGTAGAAAACTGAAACTTCCACGGTTTGAGCCAAACGCTCACGCCTTGAAAGAGCCGCGCATCTACCAGAGTTAAAAGCAAAGTCACGCAAGACAGCAGCAAAAGCGTCCAGCCTGTCCAAAACAAGGCGCGTGATGCCTTTCGCATTGCCCACAATGTGTTGAGCGCTGGCACAGCAGCTTGAGGCTGTGGCATGGTGCGAAGAGCATGATTTGCAGCGGTGGTATTCATAACAAGTATTCAATAGGGCAGGCGTTGATCAAGATTGTCAAAGCTTCTTTGCTGCTGCACAATTGCCTATCGCTTCACACCTGTTATGCAGTAATGAATACCTCTTTCGACTGGACTTTGATCCGCTCCTTCCTAGCTGCGCTGGAGCATGGCAGCTTGTTGGGCGCTGCAAAAGCGATTCAATCCACGCAGCCCACGCTGGGGCGGCATATTGCCGAGCTGGAATCACAATTGGGCACGACGCTGTTTGAGCGCACGGGGCGCGGCTTGTTGCCTACTGCCATGGCGCTGCGCTTGGCCGATGCCGCACGCGCCATGGATGTGGGCGCGCAGCAATTGCTGCGGCAAGCCACGGGCGCGCAGTCGAGCAAAGTGGGCGCTGTGCGCATCAGCGCGAGCCAGCCAGTGGCCTGCGTGCTGCTGCCGCCGCTGCTGGTGCAAATGCGGCTGGCGCTGCCAGAGATTACGGTAGAACTCGTGGTGAGCAATGCGGTGAGCAATTTGCTCAAGCGCGAGGCCGATATTGCGCTGCGCATGGTGCAGCCTGAGCAAGGCAGCGTGATCGCCAAACGCGTGGGCCATGTAACGATAGGCACGTATGCGCATCGCGATTATTTGCGCCGCAAAGGCACGCCCAAGCAGCCCAGTGACTTGGCATTACATGATCTGATCGGTGGCGACAAAGACGATTCGCTCGAACGCGGGGCGGCCGCGCTCGGCCTGCATTTGCCCAAAGAACGCATCGTGTTGCGCACCGATGATCTGATGGCCTACAACGCGGCTGTTCAAGCAGGCTTGGGCATTGGTTTTATCTCGGATTACATCGGCCAAGCTAACAGTGCGCTGGTCTCTTTGCTACCGACGCTGCGTATTCCGCTTTTGCCGCTGTGGCTGGTGGTACACCGCGAAATTCGCAGCAACCCGCGCATCAAAGCGGTGTACGATTTTTTAGGGCATCATTTGCCCAAACTTTTATAAGGATTGGCATGATCACAGACTTGATCGCGCGCGCAAATCATCACGTGCCTATTCGGTACAGCGCGTTCATTGCTTGCATCGCATTGAGCTTGCTCGGGCTTTTTTGCATCATTGCTTTTGATGTGGGCTGGCTATGGACGCTGCTGTTTGTTGCACTCAGCGCTTTGGGTGTGCGTGATCTGCGGCAGGATCGCCATGCGGTGTTGCGCAACTATCCTGTGATTGGGCACATGCGCTTTTTGATGGAATACATTCGGCCTGAAATCAGGCAGTATTTCTTGGAAGGCGATAACGAAGCTGCGCCGTTTTCTCGGGCGCAGCGCTCTCTGGTGTATGCGCGCGCGAAAGGCGACAGCGACAAACGCCCTTTTGGCACGCAACTTGATGTGAGCGCTGATGGCTATGAGTGGATCAATCACTCAATGGCACCCACCAAAGTTGCGAGTCATGATTTCCGCATTGCCATTGGTGCGCAAGCTAACGGTTGCACGCAGCCTTATTCAGCCAGCGTGTTCAATATTTCTGCGATGAGCTTTGGCGCTTTAAGCGCAAATGCCATTCTGGCGCTGAACCAAGGCGCGAAAGCAGGCGGCTTTGCACACGATACTGGCGAGGGCTCGATCAGCGTGCACCATCGGCAGCATGGGGGTGATTTGATCTGGGAAATTGGTTCGGGCTACTTTGGCTGCCGCAACGACGATGGCTCTTTTAGCCCCGAGAAATTCCGCGCGAATGCGAGCGAGCCGCAAGTCAAGATGATTGAGCTGAAACTCAGCCAAGGTGCTAAGCCGGGGCATGGTGGCTTGCTGCCTGGCTCAAAAGTGACGGCTGAGATTGCGGCGGCACGCGGTGTGCCGCAGGGTGTGGATTGCGTCTCGCCCGCTTCGCACAGCGCGTTTTCTACGCCGCTCGACATGCTGGCCTTTATTGCGCAGCTGCGTGAACTCTCGGGCGGTAAGCCTGTGGGCTTTAAGCTGTGCATCGGCCATCCTTGGGAATGGTTTGCCGTTGTGAAAGCCATGCTGGCTACAAGAATAGTGCCCGATTTTATTGTGGTGGATGGCGCTGAAGGCGGCACGGGCGCGGCACCTGTGGAGTTTACCGATCATGTGGGCGCCCCGCTGCAAGAAGGTTTGCTGCTCGTTCACAACACGCTGAAAGGCGCAGGTTTGCGAGATCGCATTCGCATTGGCTGCGCAGGCAAAGTGGTCAGCGCGTTTGATATGGCGCGCATGATGGCGCTTGGCGCAGATTGGTGCAATGCCGCGCGTGGCTTCATGTTTGCGCTGGGCTGCATTCAGGCGCAGGCTTGCCACACGGGACATTGCCCCACAGGCGTGACGACGCAAGATGCGCATCGCATGAAAGCGCTTCATGTGCCAAGCAAGGCAGAGCGCGTGCATCAGTTTCATGCACAAACTTTGCATGCGCTCTGTGAGATCGTGCAA
>JANMFP010000093.1:0-2540 GCA_031378135.1 Variovorax sp.
CTTTTTAAGGCGTTTTAGGTCTCTAGCCGTCATAGAATATGCGCAGGGTGCTATTGAATTCAGAGCAAATAGCGCGCCAACCAATCTAACCAGCTGGGTGATGGGCCTGAAAAAACGAAGGCTTTCCCGGTCGGGCGCGGCCAGCAAAGCAATCATCGCCACAAAAGATCAGCAGCTCGTTGTATCCCGCTCAGAGCGCTAAGAAGGAAAGCCCTCGGCTTTTTCAGACACGTCACGCAGCAGGCGAGCGCGTGGAAACGCGAAGCTTAGCCCAGCCGGTCTTTGCCGTCGCTTGACGCAACAAGCGCAGCGCCCTAGCCGCGCGGCTTGCTCAAGATCACCAAGGCAATACCGCCAAGAATCGCCAGCGTTGCCAGCGCGAAGCGCAGGGTGATGGATTCGCCGAGCAGGGCGATGCCGCCGACGGCAGCGATCACGGGGACGCTGAGTTGAACGGTTGCGGCGTTGGCGGCTTTGAGCGCGGGGAGGACTGAATACCAGATGGCGTAGCCTAGGCCGGATGTGGTGGCGCCCGACGCTACCGCATATCCGGCCCCGGCGCTGTCTGCTTTGAAGTCTGACAACATCAGGGCGCTCAAGAGCACAGCTAGCAGCGACGCGCGCAGGAAGTTGCCAGCGGTGACCCGCGTGGCATCGCCTGATCCTTTGCCTCGGATTGAATAAACGCCCCAAGCCATCCCAGCAACTAACATCAAAGCCGAGCCAACAAGCGGCGGCGCAGACAGGCCGGGCAGCAAGAGGCCAATCAGCCCGCCAAACGCGAGCGCGAAGCCGAAAAGTTGTTGCTTTTGCAGGCGCTCGCCCGCCCACAAGCCATAGCCAATCATCGTCACCTGCACAGCGCCAAAGAGCATCAGCGCGCCGGTGGCCGCCGTGAGGCTGATGTAGGCCAACGAAAAGCCGGCGGCATAGGTGAACAAGGCCAAAGCAGACCACCAATTGCCGCTGCCTCGGCCGTCACGCCCCAAAAACAGCGTGATTGCCCAAAGCACCGCCGCGCCAGAGGCCAGGCGAATGGATGTAAAACTGGCTGCGTCGATGCCCGTCTCTTTGAGGGCGATGCGGCAAAGAATCGAATTACCCGCGAATGCGAGCATGGCGAGAGTGGTGAGCGCAGCGACTTTGAGGGTTGACATGAGGCATTCTCTGCGCTTTTGCGTGCTTATGGATGCGGCAAACGTCTGATTTGAGTGCTTCAGCCCTCTAGCCGGCATAGAATGTGCGTGGAGTGCTATTGAATTGAGAGTAAACGACGGCGCGCCAAGATTCATCCAGCGGGCGAGAGGGTGGCAGGGCATTCGATTTCAGTTGCATTTTGAGCTAATTTGGTGTCTTATGCGGTATCAAAAAGAGGTAGAAATGGTATTATTCGGTCGTGATTCTGATTGACACCAACGTTTTTGTCGGCGCATGTATGGGCGTAGGCGCTTCTGCCAAGGTGGTGGAGCTGTGCTTGCGCGGGCGGTTGCAGCCGGTGATGGGAGCAAGCTTACTGGCTGAATATGAGGATGTGTTGCACAGGGAGGCGCTTTTTGCTGAATGTCGTCTGAATTTGGCCGAGCGAGAGGAATTGCTGGATATCTTTCTCTCAGCCTGCCAATGGCGACATACCTATTTTTCTTGGCGACCCAATCTGCGCGACGAAGGTGACAATCACATTGTGGAACTAGCTGTGGCGGCAGCGGTCTCTGATGTAGTGACTTGGAACACGCGGGATTTTGCAGCGATGGAGCTGCGCTTTCCCGCATTGAAATTTTTAACACCGCCTCAGTTTTTAAAGGAGTTGATATGAGCTCACTCACACTGCGCTTACCTGACTACAAACATGAACGCCTCAAAGCCATGGCGGCCAGCCAAGGCACTTCGCTTGCTCGACTGCTGGATGAAATGACGACGCAAGCTCTAGTGCAGTTTGATACGGAGACGCGCTTTAAGATTCGTGCGCAGCGCGGAAGCAATCAATTGGAGCGGGGCTTGGAGCTGCTGCGCATGGCACAGCAATGAATCTTCCTTACGAACTCGAAGTTGGTCTGCGCTACACGCGGGCGGGGCGCTCTTCCCGCTCCAATCGGTTTATCAGCTTTATCTCTGGCGTGTCGATGCTGGGCATTGCGCTGGGCGTGGCGGCGCTGATCATTGTGCTGAGCGTGATGAATGGCTTTCAAAAAGAAGTGCGCGATCGGATGCTCTCCGTCGTATCGCATATTGAGGTGTTTGCGCCGGGTGGCGCAGCTTTGCCAGATGCGGCACGCACGCTTTCCGAGATCAAAACGCATCCTCAAGTTATCGGCGCTGCGCCATTCATTGCTGCGCAGGCTTTGGTGGCGCGTGGCGAGGATATGAAGGGCGCGATCATTCGCGGGATCGATCCAGCGCTTGAGCCGCAAGTCACGGATCTGACGGCGAATCAAACAGCGAATCAAACAGCGAGCAAAAAAGAATCCTCTGAATACACTTTGCAGAATCTGCAGCAGCTTAAAAGTGGCGAATTCGGCATCGTGCTGGGCTTGGAATTGGCG
>JANMFP010000128.1:0-1828 GCA_031378135.1 Variovorax sp.
AAGTTCTTGCCCATGACTTCGCGGTAAACGCCGCCTAGCTCTTTCAAGCGGGCGTTGTACTCGTCGCAATCGGTGATGTACCAGGTCATGCGTGTCATGTGTTCGGGTGCTGCGCCCGCTGCATCAAGGATGGCTTTGACGTTGATGAGTGCCTGGCGCGTTTGCGCAATGAAATCATCGCTTTCAAACTGCTGCTGCGCATTCCAGCCAATCTGCCCGCCGGTGAAGATGAGTTGACTTCCCGCATTCAGCGTGACGGCGATGCCGTTGGCGTAGCCTTTGGCGAGAGCCCAATCAGGGGGTTGGAGGAGTTGATGCATGGTTGGTTTTGTTGGGGAGGTAAGAAAAAGACAAACTTCCGGACGCAGAAGACGCAAAAAAGAAATTCAACGAAGAAAAAATAATATCTGGATAAAAGCTTCGCTCGAGGCGGCTGATGGATTCCTGTATTTGCATTTTTTGGTATTCCTTCTGCGTAACCTTTGCGTCTTCTGCGTCCGGTATTCGTATTTAGGACGTTGTACGCAATTTAAACCGCTGCAATTTACCCGTCTCCGTGCGAGGCAGCGAACTACGAAATTCAATCTCGCGGGGATATTTGTAAGGCGCAATCGAAGCCTTCACGTGCTCTTGCAAGGTCTTCACCATCTCTTGATTACCCGCGTACCCAGATTTCAGCACCACGAAGGCTTTGACGATCATGCCGCGTTCTTCATGGGGTGCGCCGATCACCGCGCATTCGGCGACCGCAGGATGTTTGAGTAAACATTCTTCTACCTCGGGGCCGCCGATGTTGTAGCCGGCGCTCACGATCATGTCATCGGCTCTGGCTTGGTAGAAGAAGTAGCCTTCATCGTCTTGGTAGAAGGCATCGCCGGGGTAGTTCCAGCCGTTTTTCACGTAGTTGGTTTGGCGGGTATCGGCGAGGTATTTGCAGCCGGTGGGCCCGATGACAGCGAGCTTTCCTACCTGCCCGCGCGGCAGCTGAACGCCTGCATCATCCACCACCTTGGCGGTGTAGCCGGGCACGGCTTTGCCAATCGCGCCGCGTTTCACATCTGCGCCGGCGCTGGAGATGAAGATATGAAACATCTCAGTGGCGCCAATGCCATCGAGCATCTCTAGGCCGCTGGCTTCTTTCCAAAGTTGCCGCGTCGCATCCGGTAAACCTTCGCCTGCGCTCACACTGATGCGCAAGCTCTTGGTGCCTTTTGCTTTCGCGAATGCTGCCATCTGCCGATAAAAAGTCGGTGCGGTGTAGCTGATCGTGGCGCCTACGCTGTTGATCACATCGACCATGATTTCTGGCGTGTACGCTTTGTCGTGAAAGTACACGCTCGCGCCCGCCCACATGGGAAAGAGCAGCAAGCCGCCCAAGCCGAAGGTGAAAGCCAGTGGTGGTGAGCCTAGTGTGATGTCAGAACTCTTGGCTTGCAAAACATGGCGCGGCCAGCATTCGCAGGCGGCGAGCAAATCGCGATGCAGATGAACTGCTGCTTTGGGCAAGCCTGTCGTGCCGCTGGTGAATGCCATCATGGCGACATCGGTGGCCAGCGTGGGGCAGGCTTTGAATTCACCGCTTTTGCTCGCGCAGAGTTGACCCAAATCAGAAGAGTCTTCGCTGTTAAAGCAGATCACGCGTTTGAGTGCATCGCCCGTTTGTTGTTGCGCAGTTTCGAGCTCAGCAAGCCATTGCCCATCGCAGAGCGCGAGCGCGGGTTGCGCCTTGTGAATGATTTCACTGAGCTCTTTGGCGCGCAGCAGTGGCATGCTGGCCACTGCCACCAAACCTGCTTTCACGACTGCGAGCCAACACAGTGCCATGCCC
>JANMFP010000168.1:0-12808 GCA_031378135.1 Variovorax sp.
AATGCAGCGGCACACCCGTCTTAGCTTGCACCAACTCTTTCGTCACGCCATCAGCCAGCTCGACAATCTTGAGGCCTTCAGGCACCACGTCAAACACACCCAAATCCGTAATGATGCGATCGACCACGCCGACGCCTGTGAGCGGGAGCGTGCACACAGGCAAGATTTTTATGTCTTCTGTGCCATCTTTTTTCTTCGCAACGTGTTCCATCAAAATGATCACGCGCTTGACGCCCGCGACCAAATCCATTGCGCCGCCCATGCCTTTGACCATTTTTCCGGGGATCATCCAGTTGGCCAGATCGCCTTTTTCACTGACCTGCATTGCGCCGAGGATGGAAAGATTGATCTTGCCGCCGCGAATCATGGCGAAGCTCTCAATGCTGCCGAAAATGCTGCTGCCTTTGATCGTGGTGACGGTTTGTTTGCCGGCGTTGATGAGATCTGCATCGACGTTGTCTTCTGTGGGAAACGGGCCGATGCCGAGCATGCCGTTTTCAGATTGCAGCCAGACTTCTTTGTCGGCAGGTACGTGATTGGCAACGAGTGTGGGGATACCGATGCCGAGGTTCACATAGAAACCGTCTTCGAGTTCGCGGGCGGCGCGTGCTGCCATTTGGTCTTGTGTCCATGCCATGTTCAAACTCCTCGTGTTTCAGTGATCGTGCGCTTTTCAATGCGCTTTTCGGGCGTTGTATTCAATACGATGCGATGTACGTAAATGCCGGGCAAGTGAATATCGTCGGGTGCGAGCTCGCCGGTTTCGACGATTCTTTCTACCTCGACGATGCAAACCTTGCCAGCCATCGCGGCGGCTGGGTTGAAGTTGCGGGCTGTCAAGTTGAAGCGCAGATTTCCCGATTTATCCGCCACATCCGCTTTGACCAAAGCCACCTCGGGAACGAGCGCACGCTCCATCACATACGTCTGGCCATCAAACTCGCGAAGCTCTTTGCCTTCGGCTACCAGCGTGCCCACGCCCGTCTTGGTGAAGAAGGCGGGAATGCCCGCGCCGCCTGCGCGCAACTTCTCGGCTAGCGTGCCTTGCGGCGTGAATTCCAATTCCAATTCGCCTGCAAGATACTGTCGCTCAAACTCTTTGTTTTCTCCAACGTAGGAAGAAATCATTTTCGTGATTTGGCGAGTTTGCAGCAATTTGCCGAGGCCAAAATCATCCACGCCGGCGTTGTTAGAAATAGCCGTGAGGTTCTTGATGCCGCTGTCGCGTAGCGCATCAATCAAAGCTTCGGGAATGCCGCAGAGGCCGAAACCACCTACCGCGATGAGCTGGCCATCACGCATCACGTCTTTCAACGCGGCGCTAGCGCTGGGATAAATCTTGTTCACAGTTTTGTCTCCTGATGCCTAACAACTTAACCCGATACCATACTACGTAAAAGGATACGTAGAGTTTCGTAAGGATTTGGAGACAAGGACATGTCGGCAATCGATTATCAAGCAGCTTTTGAACACGCCCCGATTGGCTTGGCGCTCTCGCGCGAGCGCGTGATGGTCGATTGCAATGCAGCGCTGTGCGAGATGTTTGGCACAAGCCGCGATCTGCTGGTGGGCAGCAGCTTTGCGCTGCTTTATCCCAGCGTGCAGGAATATGAGCGCACGGGCGAACGCCTTGCGCCGCTGCTCGGACAGGATGGAAAAAAGGGCCGCTATGCCGATGATCGCCTGATGAAGCGCTTGAATGGCGAGCTGTTTTGGTGCCACGTGACCGGTCGCGCGCTCAATCCTTCGAGGCCGCACGAAGCGGGCATTTGGAGCTTTGAAGATTTATCTGCGCTGCGCCCCGTGCGTGCCGAGCTCACGCCGCGCGAGCGCGAAGTGGCGGCCTATTTATTGGAAGGCCTGACTGCGAAGCAAACTGCCAAACATCTGCTGATCAGCCATCGTACGGTGGAGATTTATCGGGCGCGCCTGATGAAGAAATACAAATCGCACACGACTGCAGATCTGGTGCATAAGTTGATGGCGGGCAGCTAAGCCGTCGTCACTTCTTTCTTGCAGCAGATTGAATGCGCTGTTTGAAGGCGAGCTATTGAGATTTAGCGTAAAGCTGGCCATGCCCGCGCCGCCCTGAAAGCGCCTTCACCGACAGCCGCTCCAAAGCGCTTGGCTAGCCGCTCAGCCACATTCTCTCGCTTGGTGTAATCCACCAAATTTTCTTCTTTGATCACATCGCGCGCGACGGAATCGAGCGTGCCGATATCGTCTACCAAGCCCAGCTCGATCGCTTGCTGTCCGCTCCAAAACAGGCCACTGAACATTTCCGGCGTCTCCTTTAATCTCTTGCCGCGCCCGGCCTTTACAGTGTCAATAAACTGCTTGTGGATCTGGTTGAGCATAGCCTGCGCATGCTGCTTTTGCGCTTCGGTTTGCGGGCTGAAGGGATCAAGGAAACCTTTGTTTTCGCCCGCTGTCATGAGGCGGCGCTCCACGCCAAGCTTTTCCATCAAGCCCGTAAAACCGAAACTATCCATCAACACGCCAATCGAGCCAACGATGCTCGCTTTGTCCACATAAATCGCATCTGCCGCTACAGCAATGTAATAAGCAGCGCTCGCGCAAGTCTCTTCCACCACAGCGTATATCGGCTTCTTGTGAATCGCCTTCAAACGGCGAATTTCATCATTGATCATTCCCGCCTGCACGGGGCTGCCTCCGGGTGAATTGATGAGGAGCACGATGCCTTTGGCGGCATCGTCCTCAAATGCGCTTTTGAGCGCGCTGAGCACATACTCCGCGCTTGCATCGCCACCCGACATGATCTCGCCTTTGATCTCCACCACGGCAGTGTGCGTGGTGCTGCTCGCGCTACTCGTGGTGCTCGAACCTGAGGGTCCAAACACGATCCATGCCATGACGATGAAAAACGCGAGCCATGCCAAGCGAGTAAACGTCTTCCAGCGGCGCGTGGCTTTTTGTTCGTTGAGTGCGGCGAAGGCGAGCTTTTCTAAGGTGGCGCGCTCCCAGCCGGGGTTACTGGCAGACACTCCTGATTTGATAGCATCTTGCGCTGAATCAACGCCGGGCAATGCCGTATTCTGTTGATTCTTTTTGAGAGATTCATACATCGTGGCATCCATATCAGAGGGTGCGGCTTTATCTTGCAAGGTGGGGATTTCGTTCATTGGCTTATTGTCGGGCAAATTGAAGACTTATGGCTTTGCAGTGCTCTAGGCTTGTGATTGTGCATTCAAGCTAGTGTGCCAAGCTAGCGTACCAAGATAGCGTACGTGAAGCGCAAAAATCTCAACACTCTAAAACCTTCAAGTTATAAGCCGTCTGCCAGTGCACTACACCATCGCGCTCTACCAAAGCAATTTTTACCAATCCACCGCGGCAAGGCCCACCGCCGCATTCACCTGTGTCTGGCTTGTAAGCCGCACCATGCGTTGAGCACAGGAGCCATGCGCCCGTGTCGTCAAAAAACTGGCCCGGCTGCCAATCCAGTTCCATCGCTACATGCGTGCAGCGGTTCAAATAAGCATGCACAGCGTCTTGGTAACGAATCGCAAACGCCGTGCAAGTTTGCCCAGCGTAATTCACATCGAACGAAACAGCCTTGCCGCCGTTGGCAAGATCTGCACTGTTACACAAGGCGACCCACTTATCCATAACTCTTATCCAAGACATTCATCCATTTGTCATTAACCAATCATGCAGTTCGCGCATGCTGTGCGCAATAAACAGCGGCGAATACTTTGCAAACGCATCATGTGCATGCGCCCCAAAGCTCACGCCCACGCTGGCCACACCCGCATTGCGCGCAAGCAGCAAATCATGCGTCGTGTCGCCAATCATCAGCATGCGCTCAGGCTTCACACCGAGCTCCTCCATCAGCTCGCGCAGCATCAACGGATCGGGCTTACCTGCTGTCTCATCCGCAGTGCGGCTCGCATCGAATACGCTTGAAAGGCGCACGCCACCCAGCTCGCGCTGCAACACCTCATCCAAGCCCCGGCGTGATTTACCCGTAGCCACAGCGAGCTTGTTGCCGCGTGCTTTCAAAGCTTGCAACATCGCCATCGTGCCCGGGAAGAAGCTGATGTCATCCACATGCCGCGCCCAATGCTTTTTGTAAGCCTCACCCAGCGCGGGATACTTGTCTTTGGGCACATCCGGTGCGGCGTGCGCCAGCGCCTGCAACAGCCCCAAGCCAATCACATAAGAAGCTTGTTGGTCAGTCGGCACCGTGCCCCCCACCTCAAGCACCGCCGCCTGAATGCTGCGCACGATGACAGCCGTGGAATCAAACAAAGTGCCATCCCAATCGAAGGTGATGCAGTCGAAGCGGCTCGGCGGGGTTGCAGCAGTCGTATTCATGCGCAGATCGTACCGCAGGGATGCAGGCTCTCCGCAGAACAGATGATTTTGCAGAAATATCATCTGTTCATGGGATGACAAATTGATACATAGCTTCCAAGATCGCGATGCCGCTTGCATTTTTCAGTGCGATTTGACACTTTATTGCAATCGATCTGCCTTTCAAACCCCTTGGAGATCATCATGAAACTACTACCGATCCAACCGACGAGGCTGCTCGCGCTGGCTGCCTTATCGGCTTCCCTCCTGCTGAGCGCTTGTGGAGGAGGTGGGAGCGCCAGCTCAGCCCCTGCTGGCGCTGGCGGCGGAGCGAACAATCCTATGCCAGAAGCGCCCGTTGCCCTGCGCGGCGTGGTCGCTGATGGCTTGATCCAAGGCGCTCGCGTCTGCTATGACCTCAACGACAACGGTCGCTGTGATTCTGGTGAACCCGTGTCATCGGACACAGGAGCCAACGGCGCATACACCCTGTCCGTACCGGCCCAAGAAGCTGGCAAACATGCCATGATCGCTATCGTGCCAGTAGGCGCAGTAGATGCTGACACCGGCACAGTAACCACCGCCTACACGCTCAAAGCCCCGCCCAACACCAACACAGTGGCTTCGATCTTTGTGAGCCCGATTACCACCATCGTGCAAGAGGTGATGCAAGCCTCCGGGGCGACTGATCCCGCAGCCGCGATTGAACTGGTCAAGCAGCAACTGGGCATGGCGATTTCTCCGCTCACCAACTTCATTCCACTGCGCGCCACTGACTCAGATGCCGCGCGAGCAGGCACGATCGCGCTGGTCATCACTGCGCTGAAGCAAGAGGTCGGGGCAATAGCTGCAACAGCCGGTGTGTCAGAAACACAGACGCAAGCCTTGCTCTCCGTCGTGGTGGTTAACAACTTGAGTAAGTTGGCCAACTCTGTTGCCAGCCAAACCTCTAGCGCCACCATTACAGCCGCCAATTTGGCAGCAACGGCAGGCATCACATCATCGACGGTGGCCACACAAGCTCAAATCGCGACATCTATCGTGAACGCCATGCCCGACACGAATACAGCCACCGCGCCCACGCCTTTCGTCACGCTCCGCGATTTCCGCTACACCAGCCCAACAAACTGGAATTACCGCGTGTTTACTGGCAACGATGCTGCACAACCAGACGGTTTCAAACGCGCCAATGATGTGCGTGTTAACTCATCGCCTTTCCCTTATGTGCGCAACCTCAGCTACTTCGACGAAGCCACGAGCGGTTGGTATGCATGCCCCTCCGATGGCTTTGAAGCCATCGTGTACAAAGAAGCAACGGCAACGACGCCCCTTGAATCCAACTTCTGCAAAACTTATCGCGATTCAAGCCGCCGCGCTGATGAGAACATTTCAGGTCTCACCATCAGCGCTGTGATCAGCAAAATTCGCAGCTCTGGCTTAGACGGCTACAGCACTTGGGCCGGCATGCCCTCTTTGTTGACCGATCAAAATGCCGTCTTTCCCGCCGGATCGCAATTGCGCTATCAAATCAACACACGCTTGGCTACACCCTTGACGCAGCAATTGGCTGACAAAGTACGCGTTAATAAAAATACAACTGCTACTGCGTTTGAACAATGGCCCTTTGCCGCCACATTGGATGAAATGATTCAGTATTACCCTGGCAATATTCTCAATGCAGCTCCCGCACCCAATGGCGGCAACTCAGATGGTATGGGTCAGTTCCCAGACGGCTCTTATCAAGTCGCTGGTAAGCAGGCCGTTAAAAACTACCGCGTGATGTATGAAGCCACCAGCGCCACCTCTGGAAATGCCCGCATTTGGCAATGCCGCCGTAATGCTGCGCCTCCCGTTGGAAATGGTTTCACGGATTGCTCTGTTGGCAGCTCCTTGCTGATGAACACCACTTACACCATCGAAACTTTAGGCGATGCCCGCGTGCTCAAATTCGCAGCATTACCAAATGAGTTGCTCGCATTGCGCAAAAACAACCGTATTTATATTGAGCGCGGCGGCGCGGTGTTTTATGGCTTTAAAGACATCTTATCTACTGACACAACGGTGCGCCTGAATGAAACCGCTTGGAACGCGATGCGCGCTCAATTCAGCGGCGTGACAGCGCATGCTAACCCCCTTGCCCCAGTACCTGCTGAAACCGGCTCATGGCTGCGCGATATGCGCGAAGGCACCAACGCCAGCGGCTCCGACACTTTCAGCATTCGTGCATTCAACTCGGTGATCAACCCCTCTCAAACGGGCGGCACATCCACCGAAGTGCGATTGAATTTCACCGCCGGAATCCCTCAACCCTTTGCGCGAAACGCGATGTATTTGATAGGCGGTGTATGGAAAAGTGCTGATGGCCCAGACAACCAATGCCCGAGCAATGGCATCAACATCAGCACCTTCACCATCAACCCACGCACAGGTAATTTGTGCGGATACTTTGCCGATACAGCGACTTCATTTGATGTTGAATTGACGGGTAAAAATATCCCCGCCACGCTGGCTGAAATGCGCTTGTATGGAAGCTTTGACTTTGGCCGCGATTACAGCAACTACGGGCCAACCGTTCTACCTACTGATCCTGAGTACGCATCTTTTAACAGCGCTGTTTTCCCCGCTGGTGCCAAGCTGCGTTTCCAAGTGAGCCAGACAAGCAGTTCTGCACCGCAACTGTTTGCCGCCAGCCAAGTATTGAACGGTACCGCGGGCTTTGCTGATCTTGCTGCGATGCGAGCCTCATTTACTGGCACATATGCCAATGCAACAGCAACCGGCGCAAACACGCTAGGAATCTACACCTACCAAAGCTATGGCACGCCCGCAGCAGGCACAACTGGACAGAAGCGCTTGCGCGTTGCCTTTGACACCACAGGCAATGGCGTTCGCTGGTATATGTGCGATCAAAGCAGTTCCACCACATTCACGACGAATTGCGCGGCCATGCTCGACAGTACATGGAGTGTGACTGCCGAGGGTGGCAAAAACGTATTGCGCTTTGCCAGTTACCCAGCTGGCATCGAAGCACAACGCAATGCGCGTAGTCTGCTGATCGAGCACAACAGCTCGGTCTATAACGGCAGCGAAGATGTGTTGAGCAACAAAGCCTACTCGCAGCGCCTCAACCGCGAAGCGACCAATGCCATCTTCCAAATCTTAAGTGGCAATCCGAGCTTTGACATTGCCACCAAGAGCACTTGCACCGCAGGGCCTTGCCCAGCGCCTTAAACTGTTTGACGGACACACCAACCCCGCCCGAGCAATCCGGCGGGGTTTTTTCATGTCTTGCTCAGATGTCCGAAAACGGCGAGTTTCAAACGCAGCGCGGCGTATCATCCTCGTATGTCTTCTCTACCCATTGACTCCGACGCTTGCTATCTCGCCCTCAAAAGCCGAGATGCGCGCTTTGATGGGCAGTTTTTTACTGGCGTGACATCGACGGGAATTTACTGCCGGCCTGTGTGCCGCGTGAAAGCACCGAGAAAAGAGAATTGTGTGTTTTATGCGCATGCAGCGCAGGCCGAGGGCGCAGGCTTTCGGCCTTGTTTGCGCTGCCGGCCAGAGCTTGCGCCGCAGCAGAGACAAGTGTGGAGCACAGAGGACGCCTCCAAAATGCTGGCTGGGCAGGCGGTGAAATTGCTGGGCGATGCAGCGCTATGCGGGGATGAACGCTCCGTCAGCGACATCGCTGCAAAGGTCGGCGTGAGCGAGCGGCATTTGCGCCGCATTGTTGAGGCGTATCTGGGCGTGAGCCCGCTGCAGTATTTGCAAACACGACGCTTACTGTCTGCTAAATCTTTGCTCACAGACACGAGTTTGCCGATCGCAGATGTTGCGCTGTCCAGCGGCTTTGGCAGCTTGCGCCGCTTCAATGCCGCATTCTTGCAGCATTACGGCATGCCGCCCACGCGATTACGAAGGGATGGCAAAGAAGGCGCAAACGCTTTTAACAGAAACGATCACATCAGCATCCAGCTCGGATTTCGCCCACCTTTTGATGCGCAAGCATTGCTCCAGTTTTGGAAAGAGCGGCAGCTCGATACTATGGAATTGATAGCGTCTCATGCATTATCTATGCCGGGCACACCTGTTTTTTGCTTAAAAAATCAACCCATTCAACTGATCCGAAGCTACTCCATGGCGCACCTCGGCCAACAAATCTCAGGCTGGCTAGCAGCAAGTATCGATTTAGAAAACAACTGCCTGCGCGTGCACATGAGCGAAGCTTTTGCGCCAGCGTTACCTGCTGTGATCACGCGAGTGCGCGCCGCCTTTGATTTGGATGCTGATCCTGCGGCGATTGATGCTGCATTGAGCGCCTCATTCAGCGCAGGCCACGGCATGCGCGTGCCCGGCAGTTTGGAAGGCTTTGAAATTGCGGTGCGCGCCATTCTTGGCCAGCAAGTGACTGTGGCTGCAGCTCGCACATTCACGCAGCGCATCTTGGAGCGCTACGGCGCGCCTGTGCAGACGCCGTGGCCTCAGATCACGCGCTGCTTTCCTTCGCCGCATGTGCTGGCCGCGGCCTCGCCTGATGATCTGGGAAAAATGGGCATTGTGCGCCAGCGGCAAACCGCGCTGATCGCGCTGTCTCGCGCGGTGGCCAGCGGCGAAATCAACTTGAATTCACCGCCCAATCCCTTGCACGTGATCGAGCAACTTCAGCAGCTGCCCGGCATTGGCGAATGGACAGCCAACTACATCGCGATGCGCGCTCTGCGCTGGCCCGATGCGTTTCCCGCTGGCGACATCGTGCTGCATACCGCTTTAAATTTGCGCAACGAGAAAAGCCCCACAAAAAGAGCCCGCGCTGCAGAGCTTGCATCTCTTGCATGGCGGCCTTGGCGCAGCTATGCCGTATTTCGCGCATGGGCTGGCATGCTGCGCAAAACTGAATAGCTATTTATTTAATAGCATCTAACCCAGAGAATACGCCGGCAAACCATCTAAAAGGCTTAAAAATATGAGCATTCAGCACACACCCAGTCTTCTTCACAGCTTTGCAACGCCTCTAGGCAATGCATGGCTCGCAGCCACCGATGCAGGCTTGTCGGGCCTGTGGTTTCACGATCAAAAGCATCTGCCCGATTTCACAGATGCCAAGCGCTTCACGCACACGCAGCATCGCTTCATGCATGCCGCGATGAACCAGGTCAACGCCTATTTCGCAGAGCCTGCACAGTTCAGAGCTTTTCAGTTCGGCAACATCCTCCCGCTCGATTTAAGCCAAGGCACAGCCTTTCAACAAACCGTGTGGCAGAGCCTGCTCAGCATCCCCAAAGGCGGCTCGACGAGCTACGGTGCACTCGCAGCAAAAATCGGCAAGCCACAAGCCGTGAGAGCTCTGGGTGCAGCGGTGGGCCGCAACCCGATCAGCATCCTCGTGCCCTGCCATCGCGTGCTCGGCAAAGACGGTTCACTCACCGGCTATGCAGGCGGGCTGGAGCGCAAGGTGGCTTTGCTTCGGCTGGAGGGATTGTTGATTTGAGAAATTTCAGAAAAATACCGGACGCAGAAGACGCAAAGGTTTCGCAGAAGACGCAAAAAAATACCAAAACCAATTCCCAAAGCATCAATGCAAAGAAAGATTTCATCAAACCTCAGAATGCCTAGTGATACCCTCAGCGAAACTAATTTCTCTTCTTTCTTTTTTGTAATTTTTTCTGCGTAACCTTTGCGTCTTCTGCGTCCGGTATTTGCATTTCTTCATCCAACCCAGCCACCATGCCCATCGCCCTCGAATTCATCCTCCTCGCTGCCATTTGGGGCGCATCCTTTCTCCTCATGAAGCTCGGCGCAGCAGACTTTGGCCCATTCCTCACCGCCTTCCTGCGCGTGTTCTTAGCCTCGCTTTTCCTGCTGCCGCTGCTTGCATGGCGTGGGCAATTCGATGCGCTCAGGCGCAATTACAAAAAAATTCTCTTCATCGGCGTGCTCAACAGCGGTATTCCCTTCGCCCTGTTTTCATTCGCCGTGCTGCACATCACCACCGGCCTCACCTCCATTTTGAACGCCACCGTGCCGCTGTGGGGTGCACTTGTTGCGTGGCTTTGGCTGAAAGATAAGCCTGCCAACTGGCGAATCGTAGGTTTAGTGGTTGGCTTTATCGGTGTAGCCGCGCTGTCATGGGATAAAGCCAGTTTTAAAGGCGATGCCAACAGCGCAGTTGGCTTGGTTGGCGGCGCTGGTTGGGCAGTCATTGCGTGTCTAGCCGCCACGCTTTGCTACGGCATATCTGCCAGCTACACCAAGAAATACCTCGCCGGCATCCCCCCGCTGGCCAGCGCCACAGGCAGCCAAATCGGCGCAGCGCTCTTGCTCGCTGTGCCCGGCTTGATGTCTATGCCAGCACAAATGCCTTCGCTGCAAGCGTGGGGCGCGATCGTATTGCTCGCCTTCTTTTGCACTGCCATGGCCTACATTTTGTTTTTCCGCATCATCGAGCGCGCAGGCCCAGCCCGCGCCGTGGCCGTCACCTTCCTCATCCCCGTCTTCGGCGTGGCCTATGGCGCGGTGCTACTCAATGAAGCCATCACCCTCACCATGATCATCTGCGGCGCAATCATCGTGCTGGGCACGGCGCTGGCTACGGGTGTGCTCAAGCCGAAAACTTGACCAAGGCCCAAGGAATCACCACGCCCAGCGCCGTGCCTAGCGCTACGGAGATGGTTGCCACCACAGGCACAGCATTCGGATGCGATTGCGCGAGCACGAACAGGAAGGGCACGGTGGTGATCACGCCAATGACCAAGCCTTTGGCCCAATTAGGCAGGGGCATGGTGCTGTAGCCAATCAGCACGGCAGCTGCGATCCAATGCGTGAACGGCGTAGCGATTTGAATCCATGGCGTTTTGCGCAGCAGCATGGGGGCGGTGTCCACCAAGGCTGCGATCACGCCGATGGCTAATACGATGAGGAGTTTGTTCATGATGGCTTCTTTTTAAGGAAAAATGGCAAGTAGCCGGCACAGAATATGCGCCGGTAGCTATGCTTTTAATAGTGATTAGAGATGGTAACCGCCGTCAATATTTAATACTGCACCGCTCACAAACGATGCCTCGGGGCTGCACAAGAAGGCGACCACGCCGCCTACATCGCGAGGCACGCCGACGCGGTCAACCGCCGTATTGGCTTTGATGTAATCCTTGGCGGGCATCATGGCAAACAGGGGGGCGTTGAAATCATCATCCAAGCCGCCGGGCGCAACTGCATTCACCGTGATGCCGCGTTTGCCCAAGAAGCTGGCCAAATACAGTGTGAGGCTTTGCAGCGCAGCTTTCATCGGGCCATAGCTCACCAGCGGGCCAAAGGCGATGCGCGCTGTGCCTGAGCCAAGGTTGACGATGCGGCCATGGTCGGCCAGCAGGGTGTGCAGATGCTGGGTAAGGAAGAAGACGCTTTTGTAGTTGGTGGCAAATACGGTGTCCAGATCGTCTTCGGTCACGCGGTCAAACGTGGCGATGCGCAGAGTGCCTGCGTTGTTGACCAAAATATCAAAATTCTCGCGGCCCCAAGCGGCTAGCTGCGCTTTGACGGAAGCGACAAAAGCAGGCAAGCCTGCCGTGCCGGTGAGGTTGACTTGAATCGCCGCAGCGCGCACACCAGCGGCTTGCAGATCTTTCACGGTTTGCGCGGCAGACTCATGCTGCTCGCGGAAGGTGATGATCACATCTGCGCCTTTGGCAGCGAGTGATAAAGCAGTTTCGCGGCCAATGTTGCGATTGCCGCCGGTGATGAGGGCGATTTTGCCTTGGAGAGATTTGTGGGTTGTTGTGGGGGTTGTGGTCATGATAGAAGCTCCTAAAGGTTAAAGAAAAACAGACTGCGGCTGACATCTCCACATCACCCAACCCGTGTTGATTTGTCGTGAATGTTGCCGTGAGATGAACTGTATTTATTCTTTTCTTTTAGATAAATAGCAAATTTATGAAATGATTATTCGTAAATTCCGTAAAATAGGCCCATGGACAAACTTCGCGCTATGCAAACCTTCGCGCTCGTCTCTGAGCTGGGTAGCTTTACCAAGGCAGCGCACGCGCTGCAATTGCCCAATGCATCCGTGTCCACACTCGTGGCCCAGCTAGAAACGCATCTGCAAACCAAGCTGCTCGCCCGCACCACGCGCCGCCTCTCGCTCACCGACGATGGCACGGCTTACTTGGAGCGGGTGCAAAGGCTGCTCGGCGATGTGGATGAGCTGGAGGCGCAGCTGCGCGGCGCGCAAACGCGCCCGCGCGGGCGGCTGCGCATTGATGTGCCAGCGGCTGCAGGCCGCCATGTGATTGCGCCTGCGCTGCCCGAGTTTTTAGCGCTGTATCCCGAGATCAGCGTGGAGATTGGCAGCACGGATCGCCCGGTGGATCTGGTGGTGGAAGGCGTGGATTGCGTGATTCGCGGTGGCGCGCTGCACGATGAGCTGCTGGTGGCGCGCAAGCTGGGCGCGTTTGAAGTGATCACCGTGGCCGCGCCGAGCTATTTGAAGGCGCGT
>JANMFP010000177.1:0-2941 GCA_031378135.1 Variovorax sp.
CTCAGCCACCAGTAGCCGCGCCAAATGCAGCTTCGGCGCGCGCTCAATCTGCTTCACGCCTCTATCATCCACCAGCAGAAAAGCATTGTCGTCCTGCCCGAAGGTACTCGGCCCAATGTTGCCCACCAGCAGCGGCACGCCTTTACGGATACGCTTGGCGCGAGCGTTCGCTTCTAAATCTTCGCTCTCTGCCGCAAAGCCCACACAGAAGAGATCGCCCTGCTTCGCACGATCACTCTTGGCTATCGTGGCCAGAATGTCTGGGTTTTCTACAAACTGCAACTGCGGCGTTTGCCCTGAGCCGTCTTTCTTGATTTTCTGATCTGCAGCGTTTGCAGGCCGCCAGTCAGCCACCGCAGCACACGCTATAAATATATGAGCACTCTGCGCAGCATTTACGCCGGCCACCAGCATATTTTGTGCAGATTTCACGTCTATGCGCGTGACGCCACGCGGCGTTGGCACGTGCACGGGGCCAGCAATCAACGTGACCTCAGCGCCCGCTTCCCGCGCCGCCCGCGCTATCGCAAAACCCATCTTCCCGCTCGATAAATTCGTGATGCCACGCACCGGGTCAATCGCCTCGTATGTTGGCCCCGCAGTGACCACTACATGCTTGCCAGAGAGCAACTTCGGTTGAAAAAATGCGATTACTTCTTCCAGCAATTCGGAGGCTTCCAGCATCCGCCCATCGCCCGTCTCGCCGCAAGCCTGAAAGCCCGAGCCTACGCCTAGCAGATGTGCGCCATCAGATGCTAATTGCTGCAAATTGCGCTGCGTGGCCGGGTGGCTCCACATCTCGCGGTTCATCGCGGGAGCAATCAGCAGCGGCACAGGCTTAGCGCCGCCCTGACCAGCATCCTCGCGCGAAAGATGACGATTGTCCCCGCGAGATTCTCCGCGTGGACGTGCCAAACACATCAGCGAGAGCAAATCATCCGCCCGCCCATGCAAAAGCTTGGCCATGAAATCCGCGCTCGCTGGCGCGATCAAAATGCAATCCGCTTCGCGCGATAGATTGATGTGCGGCATATTGTTCTCTTGCCGCGCATCCCACTGGCTCGTGTACACCGTTCGCCCGGAGAGCGCCTGCATCGTCACCGGCGTGATGAACTGCTCTGCCCCCTCCGTCATCACCACCTGCACGGTCGCACCCTCTTTGATCAGCGCCCTGCAAAGCTCCGCAGCTTTGTAGCAAGCGATGCCGCCCGTGAGGCCGAGCACAATGTGTTTATTGAGCAAAGACTGCATACTGCTCCTATTTCAACAAGCGCATACCTGCGCGTTTAGCTGCTATTTTGTCAAAGGTATAAACCGCTTCGCAGCCCATAGACTCATCTAGTTTAGTAATCAAGCAATCTGGAAAATCTGATCTATTTGCTTTTGCTATGGCAAGCGCTTGCCAAACCACTGGAGAAGACTCAATTTTCAACTGATCTGCGCTCAGCAAGGATTCGGTAATGACAAGTCTTGACACATGATCCACTTTATAAAAACGCTCCAGCACCCAATGCAACTCGACCAATACGACTAAGGACACAAAACCGGGGTTTTGCGCATTAAGTGAAGCAAACAAACGAGAAACGGCTGCAGTTTGCACCGCATCGTCTTGCATAAAAAATCGAACCAAGAGATTCGTGTCGAGCCCAATCATTTTGACGAGCCACGTCGGACAGGTTTTGGCTGAGCATTGATTCGCTGCATATCCTCAGCCACATGCATGCCAATCGCCTCGTTCATCTCTTCAATCGTCACAGGGCGCTTTTTGGCGTAATGAGAAAAGATGCCCTTCAAATCCATCAAATTCACTTTTGCTGGCTTGATTGCAAACTCCTCTGGGGAAATTTGAACAAAATTAATGCGATCACCTGATTCCAAATGCAGAGCAGCGCGCACGGAAGCTGGAATAGTGATTTGCCCTTTGCTGGTGATGGTAGCAGTTGTCATGGATACTTCCTTGAATTTCCTTACCTTCGAGTAAGGAAATCAGATTTTAGCAAGGAATAGTTCTTCTTGCGCAGGCTTTCAAAGCGCTTTTCTGAGAGTCGCCAAGTAAAAGTCTTTGGCATATCCATCGATTCGAGACGCTTCAACATAGCCATGTTTAGCATAGAACTGTGGCGCTTGGAACTCGAAGGTTTCGAGCGTCACATTTTTCGCACCCAAATCCCGCGCCAATCGCTCAGCCTCGCCAAGCAAACGAGTGCCAACGCCTTGGCCGCGCTGGTCTTCATCAACAAATAAAACCTCAATGCGCAGCCAATACAAAAAGACGAATGCTCGAAGACCGCCAACAACCCGTCCATCTTCTGCACGCGCATTCAAATTCACATACTCCACCTGCGGATACTCACCAACATGGGCATAGTTGTACTCACGCAGCCTGCGCCCAATACCACCTGTTTGAACCTCTTCCTGGCTCGCTGGAGAAATAATGACCGCCATATGCGATAAAAATCAGACGCCTGCTGGCACGCGCCAAACCGTCTTCCCGCCGCTGCTCTTATCAATCTGCTTGAGCACATCCTCATGAGCGGCAAGCTCGGCTTCGCTGGGGTGGAGAACGATGAGGTCGAGTTTGGAAAAATCCGTCAAAACAGCACCTGCACCGCTCGTGTTGCTGACACTGTGCGAATCGATCAGCAGAGCATCTTGGCCGCGCGTGAGATTGATGTAGACCTCAGACAGGAGCTGCGCGTCGAGCAGCGCGCCATGCAATGTGCGGTTGGAATTGTCCACACCCATTCGCTCGCAGAGCGCGTCCAGCCCATTGCGCTTACCGGGATAGAGTTCTTTGGCAATGGCCAAGGAATCGGTGATTTTGCCAACGTGGGTGCTGAATTTGGGGTGGCCAGCGCGTTGCAACTCGGCATCTAAAAAGCCCACGTCAAACGGCGCGTTGTGAATGATGATCTCTGCGCCTTTGACGAACTCTAGAAAC
>JANMFP010000185.1:0-4005 GCA_031378135.1 Variovorax sp.
GCCAGCAAATCTGCTGAGCCTTGAATTATAGCCTGAAATTGTCACTTGATTCAGCTTGTTGCTAGTTGGCTGAAAGTTGGGGCAACACAGGTGAGACTTTGAACCATTTCACCGCGCCGCCTTTGGTGTGCAGCACAATAAATTGCAAGCCGGCCAGTTCAAAGCGCTCGCCGCGCTTGGGTACATGGCCGATTTCATGTGCGATCAAACCACCAATGGTGTCAAATTCTTGCGCGGCCTCATCCCCGTCGCGCGTTTTTAAATCAACAGCGAAACTTTCTTCGATCCGCTCAATGGGTGTATCTCCACTCACACGATAGGTTTTATCTGCCAGTGCATAAATATCTCCTTCGGTGGCATGGTCGTCAAATTCGTCTTCTATCTCGCCCACGATTTCTTCGAGTACGTCTTCAATGGTGATGAGGCCCGCCGTACGGCCAAATTCATCGATCACGATGGCCAAATGATTGCGATTGCCTTTGAATTCGCGCAGCAGATCATTGAGCTTTTTGCTCTCGGGTACAAATACAGCAGGGCGCAAAAGCGCTTTGAGATGTAGCTCGGGTGCGCGCTGGAGCTTGAGCAAATCTTTGGCCATGAGAATGCCAATGATGTTCTCGCGATCTCTCTCATACACCGGGAAGCGCGAATGTGATGTCTCGATGATGAGGTGCAACAACTCGTCAAACGGCGCATCGATGTTGACCAAATCCATGCGTGGCGCAGCGACCATCACATCACCAGCCGTCATGTCCGTGATACGCAATACGCCTTCGAGCATGGCGCGGGACTCGGCACCAATGACTTGGTTGTCTTCTGCTTCGGCCAAAGTCTCCATCAGCTCTTCTTTGCTGTCGGGCCCGGGATGGATGAATTCGGCGATTTTTTGCAAGATGCCGCGGCGGTCTTCTGGCCTGCGACCGTCATGTTTTTTTGCTGCTGATGCGCCGTGCTCACTGTTTGATGCAGAGCGGCCAACGGGGGAGGGGTCTGTCACAAAAGGCTTTTAGAATTAAACAAGCTCTTAGGATAGCTGAAATTTGCGTTCGACTGCAAGGGCGATTTATTGGCCTGATTCCACACGCGTCGCTCGCACGCCTTGGCGAATGTCTTGCAGCGTGGCCAGAAATTCCCAGAACTGCAGTGCGCGCAATTTGAGGCGGAAATCCACCTCGCCGATGCCATCTTCCATGGCGTCTTTCACGGCGTTTTCTACGCGATCCGTGAAGTCTTGAACGGGTAATTGCAAATGCGCCTCCACTTCGCCGCCAAAATTTTCGACGACTGCACCAGCTTTGCGTGCAATTTTCAGCATGGCGGCATTCTCGCTCAGGGCGTGAATGAAAAGCATGTCAATGTTTTCACTTTGAGCATGCAAAATCGCGCGCTCAAACAGCTTCGTGCCCAAACCTTTGCCACGTGTTTCGGCGCTGACTGAAACGCCGAATTCAGCGCAATTTGGATTCTTAGGATCGCAGGCCAGGGCCAAGTGCGCCATGGCGATCAATTGCAAACGGCGGTTGAAAATGCCATAAATCTCGTCACGCTTGAAATCAAGGCCGTCCACATATTTTTGGATTTGCTCATCCGTGGCGGCGTAGCCGAAACGCAAATAGCGGTCGTGTTCGGGCAGAGCGATGATGTGCTCGACGATGCGGCGGCGATGGCGCGTGCTCAGTGCACGGATGGGTACAAGGCCGTGGTCGCTGTGTTTTGCAACGCTCGCTGAGTCTGCACGAGTGCCGCTCTTTGTGCCCGCTACAACGAGGCCGATTTCATCGCTTTCGGGATACGCCTGAGTGTTTTGGCCGGCTTCCGGTTCAACAGCAACACCTTTGACATGCGCTTGCCCACGCCAAAACTCAGCGGGCACATCTAGGGTGGCAGCAAAGAGTTGTCTGGCTTGGGTCATGGTGTGCAATAGGGTCATGGGTGTAATTTACGGGTAAACCCTAATTTTACAAGCCCTTGCTCACAGTTTAGTGGAGTTGAACTAAACTTGTCAATACTCCTAATTTAATAGCGGTATATGTAGATTTTATGCCGGCTAATGGCTGATTAGGCTTAAAAATCAGAGGGGAAGTGCTGTGGTTGATTTCACGCTGTCGAGCTGAAAACTTGTTTTGCAATCTTGCACGCTGGGATGTTTGAGCAGGGTATCCATCACGAAGCGGGAATAGGCGGGCATGTCGCGCACGACGACTTTGAGGAGGTAATCCATCTCGCCCGTGAGCGCCGCGCATTCGACGACTTCCGGCCACACCTGCACGGCGGTACGAAACAAATCCATCGGGTTGCGTTTGTGGCTCTCGGTGTGTTTCTCCAGCCGCACGTTGATATAAGCCACCAAACCGAGGCCAATGCTCGTGGGCCTCACAAGCGCCACATAACGATCAATGATGCCACTGTCTTCCATGCGCTTGACGCGGCGTAACACAGCGCTAGGTGAGAGGCTAATCGTCTCCGCGATCAAATCGTATGTGGCGCGGCCATCGCTTTGTAACATGCGCAAAATCGATGAATCTAGCTTGTCGAGTGCTTCCATGTCTAGATTTTCACATGAAAGCTGCAAAATACAGTGATTTTTAGCTTGAGATTGCAGGAAAAAATAGATCGTGGCACTTTAAAGTCTGAAGAGTTTTTGATATTTTTGAAAGACCATGATGAGCAATAAACCTTTGAGCCATGCAACTGATAACCCCAAAGACAACCCCAAAGACAACCCAATGGGCACGGCAGGCTTTGAATTCATTGAATACGCCGCGCCTGATCCGAAGGCCATGGGGGAATTGTTTGAGCGCATGGGTTTTAAGCCGATTGCGCGGCATCGCCACAAAGCCGTCACGCTGTATCGCCAAGGCGGCATTAATTTCATCATCAACGCCGAGCCCGATTCTTTTGCGCAGCGCTTTGCGCGCCTGCATGGCCCGAGCATTTGCGCGATTGCGTTTCGTGTGCAGGATGCCAAATTCGCGCACGAGCGCGCGGTATCGCTCGGCGCGTGGAGCTATGCGGCCACGGCTGGCCCTGGCGAGCTGAACATTCCCGCGATCAAAGGCATTGGCGACAGCGTGATTTATTTTGTGGACAAATGGCGCGGCAAGAATGGTGCGAAAGATGGCGATTTGGGCAACATCAGTTTCTTTGATGTGGACTTTGAACCGCTGCCGGGCATTAACGCATCGGATTTGAATCCACCCGGGCACGGCCTGACCTATATCGACCACCTCACCCACAACGTGCACCGTGGCCGCATGAACGAGTGGGCAGAGTTTTACGAGCGCCTGTTTAACTTCCGCGAAGTGCGTTATTTCGACATTGAAGGCCAAGCCACCGGCGTGAAAAGCAAAGCCATGACGAGCCCTTGCGGCCACATTCGCATTCCGATCAACGAAGAAGGCAACGAGAAGGCCGGCCAAATTCAAGAATACTTGGATCGCTATCGCGGCGAAGGCATTCAACACATCGCGATGGGCTCAACGAATCTGTATGACACTGTGGACGCGCTGCAAATGGCTGGCGTCAAGCTCTTGCAAACCAGTGAAACTTATTACGAGCTGCTGCCTAAACGCATCCCCGGCCATGGCGAAGATGTAGAAGGCCTCAAGAGCCGAAATATTTTGATGGATGGCAGCAAAGAGGAATTGCTCTTGCAAATTTTTAGCGAAAACCAACTCGGGCCGATCTTCTTTGAGTTCATCCAGCGCAAGGGCAATGAAGGCTTTGGCGAGGGGAATTTCAAAGCCTTGTTTGAAACGATGGAGCTAGACCAAATGCGCCGAGGTGTTTTGGAATCCTCGATAAAAGGCGCATAGCGTCGTTGCACAGATCATGGCAGTTCAACCCGTTATCTATGGCCAATCAGATCGCCCGCCGCGCGGGGATTACGCGCGGGCGCGAGAGGATTACACCTGCGATCAGAATTTTGCGGCCTACACCGCAGCCGATCATGAAACATGGCGCAAGCTTTATGCGCGGCAAGCGGCTTTGTTGCCAGGTTTAGCA
>JANMFP010000194.1:0-5069 GCA_031378135.1 Variovorax sp.
CTTCAATGGCCTTTGTGGGGGGCGAGAACACCAAGTACATCTCTGTGAAGCTCAAATTGCCAAAAATCTTGCCCACGATGGGCATGATGATGTCTTTGACCAGAGAATCCACAATCTTGCCGAAAGCCGCGCCAATGATCACGCCTACGGCGAGATCCATCACATTGCCCTTGACAGCAAAGTCTTTAAATTCTTGCACCATACCCATATTGATAGCTCCTGTTATTTGGTTTTACCGACTCGTTTCGGCTGAGTAGTGTACGAAAGTGGTACATGATAAACAGCCGATGTGTAGTATCGCCGCAAAAAAAACGCTGTCAAGCCACGTATGTTTCTGCTTGTTTGTATTGATCTCGTGCGTTTTTGACCCGCTGATGCAAAGCTCAGGAAAAGTAGGTTTTGCATCATCTGGCTTGAAACTGCCTCTCGTGCTCCGCTACAATCAGGAGTTATCCCTAATCCTGTTAAAACCTGAGGAAATCCATGAGTAACGTGGACTCATCCAAGCGAACTTGGATCATTACTTCTGCTTGCGCTGGTGCTGTTGGCGCTGGCGCTGTCGCAGTGCCTTTTGTCAGCACGTTTTCTCCGTCTGAAAAAGCCAAGGCTGCCGGCGCAGCCATCGAAGTTGATATTTCAGCTTTAAAAGCTGGTGAGAAAATCGTCGTTGAATGGCGTGGCAAACCTGTATGGATCATGCGCCGCACGCCAGAAATGTTGGCAAGTCTGGCCAAAACTGAAGGCAACTTGGCAGATCCTAAATCAGAGCGCAAAGCTGCTGAAACCACGCCAATGCTGGATACGCGCAACGCACATCGGTCCCTCAAGCCCGAAATCTTTGTGGCCGTCGGTATTTGCTCGCATTTGGGCTGCTCGCCATCCGATAAGCTGGAGGCCAAAGCTGAATCCTTTGATGCCAGTTGGCAAGGCGGCTTCATTTGCCCCTGCCACGGCTCCACCTTCGATCTGGCTGGTCGCGTGTACAAAAACAAACCCGCGCCAGACAATCTCGAAGTGCCACCCCACATGTACATCAGCGACACCAAATTGCTGATCGGTGAAACCAAGCAAGCCTGAGGCAAATGAACATGGCTGAAATGAGAGAAATTTCCCCCAACGCGGCAATCGGCGAAAAAGCGCTGAACTGGGTTGACAACCGCTTTCCCCTGTCCAAGCTCTACAACGAGCATCTGGGCGAGTACTACGCGCCAAAAAACTTTAACTTCTGGTACTTTTTTGGCTCACTCGCGCTTCTTGTGCTTGTGATCCAGATTGTTACTGGCATCTTCTTGGTGATGCATTACAAGCCAGATGCCAATTTGGCATTTGCTTCGGTCGAATACATCATGCGCGATGTACCTTGGGGCTGGCTGGTGCGTTATATGCATTCCACCGGCGCTTCCGCCTTCTTCGTCGTGGTTTACATGCACATGTTCCGTGGCCTGATTTACGGCTCTTATCGCAAACCACGCGAACTGATTTGGCTCTTCGGTTGCGGTATTTTCTTGTGCCTGATGGCTGAAGCATTCATGGGCTATTTGCTACCTTGGGGTCAGATGAGCTATTGGGGCGCGCAAGTGATCGTGAACTTGTTTGCGGCTGTACCTTTCATCGGCCCAGATTTGGCTTTGCTTATTCGCGGCGATTATGTCGTGGGCGATGCCACCCTGAACCGCTTCTTCGCGCTGCACGTGATTGCAGTGCCGCTGGTCTTGCTCGGTTTGGTTGCAGCGCACATCATTGCTTTGCATGAAGTTGGCTCAAACAACCCAGACGGCGTAGAAATCAAAAAGCACAAAGACCCAAAAACAGGCATTCCACTCGATGGAATTCCCTTCCACCCGTACTACACGGTTCACGATATTCTAGGTGTGAGCGTGTTCTTGATGGTGTTCTCAGCGATTGTGTTCTTTGCACCTGAACTCGGCGGCTACTTCTTGGAGTTCAACAACTTCATCCCCGCTGATCCTTTGAAAACGCCTGCGCACATCGCGCCTGTTTGGTATTTCACACCGTTCTATTCGATGTTGCGTGCCACCACGGATGAAATGATTTACGTGCTCGTTGCAATCATTTTGGGCGGAGCTGTGCTCGCGGTGCTTAGAAATGTTGTGACAGGCATTTTCAAACCTGTATTAATTGTGGCTGCGCTTGTGGCTTGCGCGTTGCTCTTGGTGTTTGAAGCCAAGTTCTGGGGCGTGGTCGTCATGGGTGCTGCGACAATCATTTTATTCTTCTTGCCTTGGTTGGATCACAGCCCTGTTAAGTCGATTCGCTACCGCCCGAGCTGGCAAAAATGGTTTTACGGCATTTTCGTTTTTAACTTTTTCATCTTAGGCTACCTCGGCATCAAAGCTCCTGGCGTTTGGGGCATCGTATGGGGCCAAGACTTGGCCGCCCGAGTTTCCCAGCTTGGCACTTTGCTGTATTTCGGTTTCTTCTTGCTGATGCCCATTTGGAGTCGAATTGGCCCTTTCAAAGAAGTGCCTGATCGCGTCACGTTTGAAGCGCACTGATCGCGAGCCATAAGAACATGAAAAAAATACTTCTTTCCATACTGGCTGTTCTGTCATTCAGTTCATCATTCGCTGCAGGTGATGGCATCGCTTGGGACAAAGCCACCACCAAAACCAACGACATGGCGGCGCTGCAAAACGGGGCGAAAATCTTCGTCAATTACTGCCTGAATTGCCACAGTGCTGCCTACATGCGCTACAACCGGCTGAAAGACATCGGCTTGACAGAGCAGCAGATCAAAGACAATTTATTGTTCGGCACCGATAAGATCGGCGAGACGATGAAAGCCTCCATTGATCCGAAGCAAGCCAAAGAGTGGTTCGGTGGTGTGCCTCCCGATCTCACCGTGATTGCACGTTCTCGCGCTGACATGAGCAAAGGCTCAGGCGCAGATTACCTCTATACCCTGCTTCGCACCTACTACCGAGATGATTCTCGCCCTACAGGTTGGAACAATAAGGCTTACCCAAACATCGGTATGCCTAATCCGCTTTGGGAAATGCAAGGCGAGCGCGAGCCGATCTACCAAACCGTGAAAAACCACGGCAAGGAAGAACAAGTACTCTCTGGCTGGAAACAAACCAAGCCTGGCACCATGACGCAACTACAATATGACCAAAACGTGAGCGATTTGGTGAGCTATTTGCAATGGATGGGCGAGCCTGGCCAAAACCAGCGTGTGCGCATTGGTGTGTGGGTGTTGATTTTCCTCAGCATCTTCACGATCATTGCTTGGCGCCTCAATGCTGCGTTTTGGAAAGACATCAAATAATCTTCTGATGTTGTGGCAGCTTGCTACAGCATCTTTACCGGAGTGGGGCGGCTGAAACCAGCGCCTTCACTCCTTTTCATTTTTAGGAGCTCACCCACATGATGGTGCTTTACTCGGGTACAACTTGCCCTTTCTCCCACCGCAGCCGTTTCGTGTTGTTTGAAAAAGGCATGGATTTTGAAATACGCGATGTGGATTTGTACAACAAGCCCGAAGACATCAATGTGATGAATCCTTACGGCCAAGTACCGATTTTGGTTGAGCGTGATTTGATTCTTTATGAATCCAACATCATCAATGAATACATTGATGAGCGCTTCCCGCATCCGCAATTGATGCCCGGTGATCCAGTTGATCGCGCACGTGTGCGCTTGTTCTTGCTTAACTTTGAAAAAGAGCTGTTCACCAATGTGTCGATTCTTGAAAATCGTGCTCTAAAAGGCAACGATAAAGTCCTCGACAAAGCACGCTCGCATATTCGCGACAAGCTCACACAAATGGCTCCTGTGTTCTTGAAAAACAAATTCATCATGGGCGATAACTTCTCTATGTTGGATGTGGCATTGGCACCCTTACTTTGGCGCTTAGATTTCTACGGCATCGAATTATCAAAAAATGCAGCACCTTTGCTCAAGTATGCAGAGCGTATTTTTTCGCGTCCAGCCTACATTGAAGCGCTCACGCCTTCTGAGAAAGTGATGCGCAAGTAAAACTTGTGACAAGTAGCTTTGCGTGCCCTCAGCGCGCTTGCTCCTCTTTTCGCGGCCTGCCTTTGTGCAGGCCGCTTTGCTTTAACATCTGCACATCATGATCGATTCCAGCCAATCTACATCCACTCGCCCTTATTTGTTGCGCGCACTGTACGAATGGTGCGCAGACAACCAGCTCACGCCTTACGTCGCCGCGTATGTGGACGATTCAGTGAAGGTGCCTCGTGAGCATGTGAAAAATAACGAAATCGTGCTCAACATCGGTATGGATGCCACAAGCAATTTGCAAATCGGCAACGACTTCTTGCAATTCAAAGCTCGCTTTGGCGGCGTGGCGCGTGAGATTGTTGTACCGATTGATCACATCATCGCAATCTACGCGCGTGAAAACGGTCAAGGCATGGCATTCCCCGTGCCGCAGAGCGTGCCGCCGCGCGGAGAAGTCAAGGAAAGCTCTCCTGCACATAGGCGCTCTACCCTGCGCACTGTAGAACCTGCTCAAACGACTTCTACAGCTCCTGCGTCAGCACCCGACTCGTCTACCGAGCCCAGCAACCCTTTGCTGCAATCTTCGTTCGAAGCGCCCAAAATTATTCAGCTGAAAGCGGCTCCTACACCGGTAAAAACCACCATCGAGGACACCCCGCCTGATTCAATACCACCTGAACCGCCCGCACCCAACAGCCCACCAAACGGTGCGGCAGGAAAATCAAGCGGCCGACCGTCTCTCACGAGAATCAAATAAAGCTTCGGTTAGAATAATGCTTGTTGCCGCTTTAGCTCAGTGGTAGAGCAACCGCCTTGTAAGCGGTAGGTCGTCAGTTCAATCCCGACAAGCGGCACCAATTTTTACGAATGCACAGAGATTTTGATACGAATCTCTTGCACATTTTGGCCATGCGTACGCAGATGCGCAGCCAAAGCTGGCACGAGTTGGCGCAGCTTAGCGGCCACGGCGCTGTTGGCCGCCAACAGACACCACTGACCATCTTGAATCGGCCCCGCTTGCACGCCTGAGCGCATGCCAACGGGAATCAGAGGAGTAATTGTTTTCAAACACTTTGCAGACT
>JANMFP010000243.1:0-2324 GCA_031378135.1 Variovorax sp.
GCGGCAATCGCAGCGAGCGGCATACCACCACGCCCAGCACAGCGGCAGCGAGGTATAGCAGGGTGAGCTCTAGGGCATTCATGCTTCGATACTAGCAAACAGCATGCCGCATGCCGCAAACCCCGTGCCGCTGGTCGCACAATACGCCGAAAATCTTAAAAGTGACCTAGCAGTTCAATTCGTCAACGAGTTGACTAAAGTCCAGATTGCCAAGCTGTTTTTTGTCTGAGGCGTACAATAATGGCATGGCTACAAAAACAACTCACATCAAACCTGCTGCAAAAGCTGCCCCCAAAGAATCTGCCAAAGCCGTGGAAATGAGCGCTTCCAAAAAACCGAGTTTCAAGCAGCAAATGCTCGCCGCACGCGAGGAGGCCATCATCGATGTGGTCAATCGCCTGCTCGCGGAAAAAGGCTTCGAAGCCATGACGGTCGACGAAGTGGCCTTTGAAGTTGGCGTGGCCAAAGCCTCGCTTTACAAACATTTCCCCAGCAAAGAAGATTTAGCTGCTGCCGCGATGGTACGCATGATGCAGCGCGCCAACGACAAACTGGCAGAGCTCGGTGCGATGCCGCAAAGCACCAAGCCCATTGACAAACTCAAAGCCATCACGCGCTGGATGATGCAACTCAAGCTCGCGCGTGAAATGCCCAATCTCCCCAGCCAGAACTCCACCCTTCGCGCCACGCTCACGGCTAACAAGGCCTATGTGGATGCGCTGATGGTCGCCTCCGATACCTTGGGCGGCTGGATCGAAGCGGCGCAAAAAGCTGGCCAAATCAGCTCGCAGCTTCCCGCGATTGCCGTGCTCTACACCTTGTATGCTCGCGCCTGCGATCCCGTGCTCGAATTCCTCAAAGCTGCCGAGCTCTACACAGATGCCCAGATTCTGGACATGGTGGAGATGAGCTGCTTTGATGGCTTAGCCAAGCGCTGAACTTCAAACGGGTTGCGAGCCCAGCAAGCTAAAGCCGTGGCTCCAGTGGTTGCGGCTCACGCCCAATTCAATCCACATCATCGCCAGCGCTTCAAGCAAATAGCTCTTGCTGATGTCGCCCATGTCCATCGCGCTTCTCCAGCCAAAGGCTTTGAGTAAATCGGCCGTTTGCTGTTTGGCAGCTGCATCATTGCCCGCGATGAACATATCCGCCTCGCCATCGGCAAACTTCGGATCAATCATGCGGCTGGAGGTGATGATGTTGAAGGCTTTCACCACCTTGGCATCGGGCAGCCATTGCTGAATGCTCTGGCCGGCTGAGTTGGGAAAGCCCAGCACTAGTTGCGGCTTACCAGTGGAGAAATCCAGCGGATTGGTCACATCGATCAGCAGCTTGCCCTTGAGGCTGGCATTGCCTGTGAGTTGCACAGCATTTTGCGTGCCGCTCCATGCGGTGGCCAGTACGGCCATGTCAGCCTGCGCAGCAGATTGCGCATAGGGCGCAGCGCTTGAGCCTGCCACGGCAGCAACAGCTTTTACCGCTTTTTCGCCCTGCACATCGCGCGTACCAAACACCACGCTGTGGCCGCGTGAGACAAAGCCCTTGGCTAAATCAATGGCCACTTGGCCAGTACCCAAAATTGCTACTTTCATGATGAACTCCTATTAAACGGTTGATTAAAAATTCGTTGAAGTGTTTTCAAATCACTGCATCGATGGAGGCAATTGTGAGCTTGCACAGTCAAAAGAAAAAGACATAATCACTCACATCATTCACAACTCACAGTTGAAAATCATGAAACAACTGCAAACCACTTTGCCCGGCTTGATCAGCGCGATTGCCGCTGCGGATTGCGGGAGTTTTTCTGCTGCCTCAGCGGTGCTCGGGCTCACGCCAGCTGCGGTGAGCAAGAATGTGGCAGCGCTGGAGGCGCATTTGAAAGTGCGGCTGTTTAATCGCACCACGCGCCGCCTCTCGCTCACCGAAGAAGGCCGCGCTTTCGTGGCACAGGCGCGCATTGGTGTGCAGGCTTTGGAGGATGCGAATGCGCTGGCCACGCAGGGCGCACAGCCAGAGGGCTTGGTGCGGGTCAATTGTTCGGTGGGCTTTGGCCGCCGCTATGTGCTGCCGCTGTTGCCGAGTTTTTTCAAAACGCACCCCCAAGTGCGCGTTGAGCTGAATTTGAATGACAACCAAGTTGATCTGATCGCAGGCGGCTTTGATGTGGGCATACGCGGTGGTGTCGCGCCGCCGGAGGGCATGGTCTCGCGCAAGATTTGCAGCATTCCCGCCGTGCTCGTGGCTAGCCCCAAATATTTGAAGGCAAAGGGCACGCCGCAGCGGGTGGATGATTTGGCACAGCACCAGCTCATTCGCGTGCGTTT
>JANMFP010000275.1:0-2707 GCA_031378135.1 Variovorax sp.
GGATTCATGGGCTAATTATCGCTGTGCGCGGAGCTTGGGTTCGATGCCAGGCTTGTATGCCACGGCTGTATGCCACGGTCATTGTCAGTCGTCGTCGCTTAGGTGTCTCGATTGAGCATTCGTATCAGGAAAACCGCTCTAGCAGGGCCGCCTGTCTTGTGGCAGAGTGTTAGGTATGCGAATTTCTGACCTGCGCTTTCTTCTCGTCCTTATCTTGCCATTGCTCACCGTGGTTAGCTTGGTTTATGCACCGCAAAATGCATTTGCGAGCACGTTCATTGTCTGGATGGGCATTGTTTTGCTTGATGTAGTCTTGCCTAAAAACTCGCCACCGCCAGTGACAAATGAGCATGCTCATGGCTATTTTCAATGGATATTGCGCTTGTATGTGCTGCTGCAGATCAGCTTGATTGCGCTCGGCGCTTATGCGGCGGCTCATTCGGAATGGCTGGTCGTCTTAGGCGTTGGCTTTGCTGTTGGCTATGTCACGGGCGCGCAAGGCATTACCTTTGCCCATGAGTTAGGCCACAGTAAATCTAAATTCGATCGCTTCTGCGGCTGGCTGCTCATGACAACGGTGTGTTATGGCCATTTCATGGTGGAACACTACCGTGGCCACCATCCGCGCGCCGCCACTTTGGATGATCCCGCCTCCGCGCGTTACGGTGAGAGCCTTTATGCCTTCTTGCCGCGCACTCTATGGGGCAGTTTGAGCAGCGCTTGGCGCTTGGAGGCTCAGCGCATCGGGCAGATGAAAAGCACTTGGGCGCGCAGCCCACTGGTTTGGAGCACAGCGGCATCACTGGCCTTGATTTTTATGCCTTTTTTAATGCTTTTAAGCCCTATTGCCGGCATAGAATATGCGCCGATAGCTATGAAAATAGTAGCATTCTTTGTTTTTCAATCTGTTGTGGCATTCATCCTGTTGGAAATGGTCAACTACATTGAGCACTACGGTTTGCAGCGCAGTACCGAGGGCGGCAAGCGGCAAGCCTTTGGGAAAATGCATGCTTGGAATGCCGATCACATCGTGACCAACAGCCTGCTGGCCAATTTGCAGCGCCATTCCGATCACCATATGCACGCTTGGAAGCCTTATGCCACCCTGCAAGACACACCTGACGGCCCGCGTCTGCCTACGGGCTATGCAGGCAGCATCATCCTCGCTGCGATTCCGCCACTTTGGTTTGCGCTGATGCATCCGAGGCTGGAAGCTTTGCGCCTAAATTCGCAATCTGTGTCAATTTGATAGCGTGGCGCTGAAAAAGCCTTTATAATCAAGCCATTACACCCCAACGGGCGTTTTGCCAAACGCCCGATTTTTTATGCCTGAACGCTTTTCAGTAGCGCTCATTGTTCATAAACACGGGCTGTTTTCAAAAACACATGACAGCTAATTTACAAACCATCATCACCCAAACCGTCACTGGCTTGGGCTATGTGCTCGTTGAGATTGAACGCTCAGCAGGCGGTTTGCTGCGCGTCACGATTGATCACCCATGGGCTGTTGGTCAAGAAGAAATCTTGGTAGCCGTCGAAGATTGTGAGCGCGTGACGCGGCAGCTGCAATATGTGCTGGAAGTTGAAAACGCCGATTACAAGCGCTTAGAAGTCGCCTCCCCTGGCATTGATCGGCCACTGCTCAATGTGGGTGATTTTGAGCGATTCCAAGGCGAAATGGTTGATCTGACGCTCAAGGTGGCCATCGGCTCTGAAGTGGCGGCTCAAGGTGTGGAAAACGGCGCTGGCGCTGTTAGCGCGAATCGCAAAAAATTTCGTGGCAAGCTGGGCAAGAGCGAATCAGGTGGCTGGCAAATCGAATTGGAAAATGAGGCAGCCAAGCCGCTCAAGCCCGGTGCAAAAGTGTCGAAGAAAAGATTAGAGGCTCCCGCTTTTGCGATGGGCTTCACGCTGGATGAGCTGAGTGTGGCTCGTCTTGCGCCAATTGTTGATTTCAAAGGGCGCAAGCCCAAGACTGTTTAATTTCATTTCATTTTTAGAACGCTGGAAGAAGGAGAAAACCCATGAACCGCGAAATGTTGATGCTTGTCGAAGCCATTTCCCGTGAAAAGAACGTTGACAGCGAAACCGTGTTCGGTGCGCTGGAGGCGGCGCTTGCGCAGGCCAGCAAGAAAATTTATCAAAACGAAGGCCACGGTGAAGTGGAAATTCGCGTCACGATGGAGCGCGAGACGGGCGACTATGAAACCTTCCGCCGCTGGCTCGTTGTGCCTGATGATCAAGGCCTGCAAAATCCAGATGCCGAGGAAATGCTGATGGACGCGCTAGACCGCGTCACAGATGTTGAACCGGGCGACTATATTGAAGAGCAGGTTGATTCCGTGCCCATCGGCCGAATTGGCGCGCAAGCAGCCAAGCAAGTGATTTTGCAAAAAATCCGAGATGCTGAACGAGAAATTTTGCTCAATGATTTCATGAGCCGTGGCGAGAAGATTTTTGTGGGCACTGTGAAGCGTGCTGACAAAGAAGGCTTGATCGTTGAAAGCGGCCGCGTAGAGGGTCGCTTGCGTCGTCAAGACATGATTTCCAAAGAGAATTTGCGCACGGGCGATCGCGTTCGCGCCATGATCATGGAAGTCAACACCGAGTTGCGCGGCGCGCCGATCATTCTCTCGCGCAACGCACCAGAATTCATGATCGAGCTCTTCCGCAACGAAGTGCCTGAGATCGAACAAGGCCTGCTGGA
>JANMFP010000325.1:0-6841 GCA_031378135.1 Variovorax sp.
GCTGCTGTGATGTGACGAAGTTTCATACACTGTCTCCTAAAAAAAGATGAATACACAAGAACTCAACGCTCACCAGTTGATTGTTGGCCTAGGTACTTGCGAGCACGCGGTACACAGGCTTTTGAATTCATACGCTAATGAGGGAAAGGCCAAATGCGTAACTTCTGCTTGCCCAAACTCCACAGCTTGGCCAAGCCATGCGGCTCAACAATCAAAAACCACACAATCAGTGCGCCGAAAATCATGATCTCCGTGTGGGCGATGCCCGCCGTTGAAATCGTGATGCCCACCACATTGCCGAGCGCCGGCAAAAACTGATTCAAGAAAATCGGCAAAATCACAATAAAAGCTGCGCCAAAAAAGCTGCCCATGATCGAGCCCAAGCCGCCAATAATCACCATGAAAAGCAACTGAAAACTGCGGTTGATATCAAACGCCGCCGGCTCCCAAGCACCCAAATACACAAAGCCCCACATCGCGCCCGCCACGCCCACGATAAAGCTGCTGACGGCAAACGCGGAGAGCTTGGCATACATCGGGCGAATGCCAATCACGGCTGCGGCCACATCCATGTCGCGAATCGCCATCCACTCGCGGCCAATGGCCGAGCGCACCAAATTCTTCGCCAGCAGCGCAAACACACACACCACTGCCAGACAAAATAAATACTTGTCCATCGGGCTGTTAATGCTCCAACCCAAGATGTTCATATCCGCCACAGAGACAGAGCCTGAGGTGGAATTGTTGGTGAACCATTTGATGCGCAAAAACGCCCAATCGCACACAAACTGAGCTGCCAGCGTAGCCACCGCCAAATACAGCCCGCGCACCCGCAAACTCGGGATGCCAAAAAACACGCCTACAACAGCCGCGCACACGCCTCCGAGCAGCAAGGCTGCAATCAGCGGAATGCCATCCACACGCACGAAAAAGTTATAAGCGGCATAGGCACCCACTGCCATGAACGCGCCCGAACCCAGCGAGATTTGCCCGCAATAGCCCACCAAAATATTCACGCCAATCGCAGCGAGCGAGAGGATCAAGAAAGGCACGAGGATGGCCTTGAACATATAGTCGCTGGCAAACATCGGCACGGCGAGGAAGGCAAACAGCAAGAGCAGCGCAATGCCATAACGATCTTGCGCAATGCCAAAGATCTGGTTGTCTTTGCTGTACGTGGTTTTGAATTGGCCGTTTTCTCTGTAGAACATGATTGTTTTCCTTGTGCTTCAGATCAAACGCGATCGATGATCTTCTCGCCAAACAAACCTTGCGGCCTGAACAGCAGAAACACCAAGGCCAGCACATACGCAAACCAAATCTCGATCCCGCCACCCACCATGGGCCCGAGGTACACTTCGGAGAGTTTCTCGCCCACACCGATGATCAAGCCGCCAATAATCGCGCCCGGCACCGAAGTGAGGCCGCCCAAAATCACCACAGGCAGCGCACGCAATGCAACCGTCGTGAGCGAGAACTGCACACCCAGTTTGCTGCCCCAGATCATGCCGGCCACCAATGCCACCACGCCAGCCACGCACCACACGATCACCCAAATTCGGTTGAGTGGAATGCCAATCGATTGCGCAGCTTGATGGTCATCGGCCACCGCGCGAAGGGCGCGGCCAGTGGTGGTTTTTTGGAAAAACAAGGACAGCATCGCCACCAGCCCGGCAGCAATACAAGCGGCTACCAAGTCTTCTTGGCTGATCAAAATGCCGCCTTGAAAGACATTTTCAAACGCCATGATGGGCTCTTTGGGCATGCCAATGTCGATCTTATAAATCGCGCTGCCGAAAAGCGTTTGGCCAAGGCCGTCGAGAAAATAGGCGATGCCAAGCGTAGCCATCAAAAGCGTTGCGCCCTCTTGGTTGACCAAATGTCGCAGCACCAAACGCTCGATCACCCAAGCGACGATAAACATGATGACGGCGGCAACGGCGAAGGCAAATAAATTTGCAACGATTTTGTTTTCGATGCCCGTCCACTGCGGAAACCATTCCGCAAATCGCGCCATTGCTAATGCCGCAAACAGCACCATCGCGCCTTGCGCAAAGTTAAACACGCCCGAGGCTTTGAAGATCAGCACGAAGCCGAGCGCCACTAGGGAATACAGCATGCCTGCCATCAAGCCGCCCAAAAGAGTCTCTAGGAAGAATCCCATGGTTAAAGCTCCCCCCCGTGGCTCGCCCAGCGAGCCTTCCCCCTGACAGGGGGCGCCGCTGGCGGCCTGGCACAGCCAGCTCCGCTGCGGCTGCTTGAACAGACTTCGGTTTGCAAATAGTGTTTCATTTCAATGTCCCGTTCCGAGGTAGGCCTTGATCACCTCAGGGCTGGCGCGTACCTCTGCGGGCGTGCCGTCGCCAATCTTCTTGCCGTAATCCAGTACCACGACTCGATCAGAAATATCCATCACCACGCTCATGTCGTGCTCAATCAAAACGACGGTCGTTCCGAATTCATCGTTCACATCGAGCACGAAGCGACACATGTCTTGCTTCTCTTCAATGTTCATACCCGCCATTGGCTCATCCAGCAGCAGCACCTGCGGCTCCATCGCTAGGGCGCGGCCGAGATCGACGCGTTTTTGCAAACCATAAGGAAGTTGGCCCACAGGCGTTTTGCGATACGCTTGAATTTCTAAGAAGTCGATGATTTCTTCGACCTTCGCGCGATGCAAGTTCTCCTCGCGCTCAGCAGGCCCCCAGCGCAGGGCTTGCATGAAGATATTGGATTTGATGCGCAAATTGCGGCCCGACATGATGTTGTCGAGCACGCTCATGCCTTTGAAGAGCGCCAAATTCTGAAACGTGCGCGCCACGCCCATCTTCGCCACTTGGTGCGAATCCATGTGTTTGAACGTTTGCCCACGAAACGTGATCGAGCCTTGTTGCGGTGTGTACACACCATTGATGCAGTTCAGCATGGAGCTCTTGCCAGCACCATTGGGCCCAATGATCGCGCGCACCTCATGCTCACGCACATTAAAGCTGATGTCCGTCAACGCTTTCACACCGCCGAAAGCCAGCGATATATTTTGAACGTCAAGAATAACGTCTCCGATTTTTTTACTCATCATGCAGCTACCTTCAAAGGTGTGAAAGTCTTCGCATCAGCAATCTTCAAGGTCGCACTCACGCTTCCCGTGCGCCCATCTTCGAACTTCACAACCGTTTCAATGAACTGTTCTTTTTTCCCGCTGTAGAGCGCATCAATCAGTGGCTGGTATTTGTCGCCAATGAAACCACGGCGGACTTTGTTGGTGCGCGTCAATTCGCCGTCGTCTGCATCAAGCTCTTTATGCAACACGAGGAAGCGGCTGATTTGGCTGCCAGCGAGCAAGTTGTCGCGCGACAGATCAGCGTTGACTTGTTCCACGCAATCGCGAATGAGGTTGTATGTCTCAGGTTTTTGCGCGAGATCTGTATAGCCCGCGTAGGGCAAGTTGCGCCGCTCGGCCCAGTTGCCCACGGCATTCATGTCGATGTTGAGCATGACACACACTTGATCGCGCCCATCGCCATAAGCCACAGCCTCTTTGATGAATTGGAAAAACTTGAGTTTGTTTTCCACATATTTCGGTGCAAACATCGCGCCATCGTTTGCGCCGCCTTTGATGCGGCCCACGTCTTTGACGCGATCAATGATTTTGAGCTGACCCGTCGCGTCGATAAAGCCCGCATCGCTGGTGTGATACCAGCCATCATTGGTTTTGACTTCTGCTGTGGCCGCTGGATTTTTGAAATACTCTTTGAACAGGCCCGGAGACTTCACCAAAATCTCGCCTTTGTCGTCCAGCTTGATTTCTACGCCCTCAATAGGTACGCCCACTGTGTCTGCATGCACAGCGTTGTCGGGCTGCAGGCAAACGAACACGGCTGTCTCGGTGGAGCCATAAAGTTGCTTGAGGTTGATACCAATGGATCGATAGAAGGTGAACAAATCTGGCCCGATGGCCTCGCCAGCGGTGTAGGCTACGCGCACGCGGCTCATGCCAAGGTTGTTACGCAGCGGGGCATAGATGAAGAAGTTGCCCAGCGCATACATGATCGTTGCGCCTAGACCAATCGACTCGCCATTCATTCTGGCGGGGCCGACTCTTTTTGCCACATCCATGAATTTTTTGAAGATCGCGCGTTTGATCGCGCCCGCATCTTCCATGCGAATCATCACACTGGTGAGCAAGCCTTCAAAGACGCGCGGCGGCGCGAAATAATAGGTGGGCCCAATTTCTTTGAGATCAATCGTCACTGTGTTCGCGCTCTCTGGGCAGTTCACGGTGTAGCCGCATACGAGCCATTGCGCGTAGCTGAAAATATTTTGGCCAACCCATGCTGGCGGCAAATAAGCGAGCACCTCTTCTGCGCTGGTGAGTTGGTCAAATTTGGCGCCAGCGCTGCTGCGATCCACCATAGAAAAGTGCGTGTGCACCACGCCCTTAGGATTACCGGTTGTGCCGCTGGTAAAGAACATTGCGGCCACGTCTTCAGGCTTGGCTCTCAATGCTTCTGTTCTGAAGAAGCCTGCATTCGATGCAGCAAACCCCGCACCCGATTCAATCAGCGCGTCGAGCGAGGTCAAACCCGGCTCGTTGTAATTGCGCAGGCCACGCGGATCGTCAAACCACACGTTTGTCAGCACAGGACAGCTGGCCTGAACTTCAAGCAATTTATCAACTTGCTCTTGATCCTCCACAATGCCAAAGCGGATCTCAGCATTGGTGATCGGGAACACACATTCCGCTGCTGCCGAATCTTGGTACAGCGGCACCGGAATGGCGCCGAGCGACTGCGCGGCCAGCATGCTGGCATACAGGCGAGGGCGATTCGAGCCGATCACCACAATATGCTCACCGCGCTTGAGGCCGGCTTGGTGCAAACCGCAGGCGATGTGCTCCACGGTGATGGCCAAGGCCTTCCACGTCAAGGTTTGCCAAATGCCATATTCTTTCTCGCGCATGGCTGATGCGTCGGGGCGCTCAGCGGCATGCTTGAGGAGCAATTGAGGAAATGTCTGCATAGTGCGCTTGAATGTACGCCGCTGTTTGACGCTATGATGTCTGTAGAATGACAATTTAGGGCAAACACTCCCTCGGAGTAACCCTTGTGCTATTGTTTAGACTGTCGCTTAACTTACGAATATAGACTTTTGATGACCAAACATGCCCCAGAAGAGCTGAGTTTGTCGCAGCGCCGCCGCTCGCCGACAGAAGATGAAATGCGAAGCATCCCTTGGTTGGCTGCGCTAGAGCCACAGCACCAGCTGCGCGCGCGTGCAGCGCTGCAAGTCGGTGATGCCAAATCGGGGGACTATGTGGTGCGCGTTGGCAGGCCCGTCACGTATTGGTTTGGCTTGATTGATGGCCTGTTGAAAATGAGCAACGAAACGCCAGACGGCCGCAGCATCACGCTGATTGGTGTGCCGCCTGGCGGTTGGTTTGGCGAAGGCACTGTATTGAAGCAGGAGAACTACCGCTACAACATCCAAGCGCTACGCCCGAGTACAGTGGCAGGCATTCCGGTGGAGACCTTTCATTGGCTGCTCGATCAAAGTATCAGTTTCAATCGTTTTGTGATGAACCAACTCAATGAGCGCGTGGGGCAATTTATTGCAGCGCGAGAGAGCGATCGCATGACCAATCCCGAGGGGCGCGTGGCCGCGAGCTTGGCTAGTCTTGTCAACCCGCTGCTGTATCCCGGCGCGAGCAATGTGCTGCGCATCACGCAGCAAGAACTGGCGAATTTGGTGGGGCTGTCTCGCCAGCGGGTCAATCAAGCGCTCAGTGAATTAGAAGCACGCGAGCTGATCAAAATTGAATACGGTGGCCTGCGTGTGCAGGATGTTGGCGCACTGCGCAAGGCGGGGTTTGTATGAGCGAAGCCAAGCCAGCCGTGAAGGCGGCCCCAGCGCCTAAAGCAGTTCGCGTGATCAAAGCGCCAGCAGCGCCCGCCGAGCCCATTCGCTTGAACAAACGCATGGCTGATTTGGGCTTGTGCTCGCGCCGCGAGGCCGATGAGTGGATCGACAACGGCTGGGTCAAAGTCAATGGCGCCATTGCTGCTGTTGGTGCGAAAGTCACGCCGCAAGATCGTGTGGAAGTCGATAAAAAAGCGCAAGGTCATCAAGCGGGGCAGGTCACGATCTTGCTCAACAAACCCGTGGGTTATGTGAGCGGGCAGGCGGAAGATGGACATGAGCCTGCTGTGGTTTTAATAGCAAGTCGCGCACATTGGCTGGGCGATTCAAGCCCTTTGCGCTTCGCTAGAGAACAATTGCGCGGCTTGGCTCCCGCTGGCCGATTGGATATCGATTCCACCGGCCTTTTGGTGCTCACGCAAGATGGCCGTGTGGCGCGTCAGCTCATCGGTGAGGATTCCGACATGGAGAAGGAATACCTTGTGCGCGTGAGTTTGGTCAAAGCAAAAGACGCAGCGAATCGCAACCTGCAAACCCCTGATGTACAAAAGCTTTTCTCGCTCGACAAGCTCAATTTGCTGCGCCATGGTCTGAGCCTAGATGGCCAAGCCTTGAAGCGCGCGCAAGTCGAATGGCAAAATCCTGAGCAGTTGCGCTTTGTCCTCCGAGAAGGCAAGAAGCGACAAATTCGCCGCATGTGCGAAGCCGTTGGCCTTCATGTCACGGGCCTCAAGCGTGTTCGGATTGGCAATGTGAAATTGGGGCAATTGCCGGTAGGTCAGTGGCGATATTTAGCAGCGAATGAAAGATTCTGACCCGCTATGAATTTCACAGATTGGATCGGCACGATAGCCGCCTTTCTCACCACGAGTAGCTTTTTGCCGCAAGCGATAAAGACCTTCCGAACCAAGGATGTGAGCGGTAT